>JAEYUU010000450.1 GCA_023429545.1 Verrucomicrobiota bacterium | reverse complement strand
CCTTAAGCATGAGGTCGACCAGACGTCAGCCCTCCAGGGCCGCAACCACGAAGAGGTGGCCATTGCCTCCTGAATCCCCTGCCCTCTTGACCCCGCTCCCGCCACGCGCTTAGCTGGCGGCATGTCTTTGATTCACGACGACTTCCTCCTCACCACCAAGGCAGCCCAGCGGCTCTACCATGAGTTCGCTGAGAGTGAGCCAATCTATGACTACCACACGCACCTGCCCGTGGATGAGATGGCGCGGGACCAGAAGTTTGAGACGCTCGCGCACATCTGGCTGGGTGGGGACCACTACAAGTGGCGCGCGATGCGGGCCAATGGCATCCCTGAGAGCCACGTGACGGGCTCGGCCCCGTGGAAGGAGAAGTTCCTCGCGTGGGCGAAGACGGTGCCGCACACGCTGCGGAATCCCCTCTACCACTGGACCGCGCTGGAACTGAAGCGCTTCTTCGGCATCGACGAGATGCTCAGCGAAAAGACAGCGGAGAACATCTGGAACCGCTGCAACGAGCAGCTCGCCACGCCGGACTTCTCCTGCCGGAAGCTGCTCTCAAAGTCCAATGTGCGAGTGGTCTGCTCCACGGATGATCCCACGGACACGCTGGAGCATCATCAGGCCGTGGCAAAGCTCACCGATTTCCCTGTGAAGGTGTATCCCACCTTCCGCCCGGACGCGGGCATGCGTCTGGAGGATGTGCCAGCGTGGAATGCATGGGTGGACAGACTCGCCGGGATCACGGGTCAAGCGTGCGATACGCTGGACTCCTTCCTGCAGGGCATCCGCCTGCGGCATGACTTCTTCCACTCGGTGGGCGGGCGGCTCAGCGACCATGGACTGACCGCCATGGATTCGGAGACCTCGACGGATGCCGAGGCGAAGGCCACCTTCGACCAGGCGCGCGCGGGCAAGGTCCTCTCTGTTGAGTCGATCACGCGATTCCGTTCCTACCTGATGCTCTACTTTGGCCAGCTCGATGCGGAGAAGGGCTGGACCAAGCAGCTCCACCTCGGCGCGCTGCGCAATACAAACGCGCGTCTCTTCAAGAACATCGGTCGCGATATCGGCTGCGACTCCATCGATGACCCCTCGCACGCCCAAGGTCTGCGCTTCTACCTCGATACGCTCGAGCAGCGCGGCCATCTGCCGAAGGTGGTCCTCTACAACCTGCACCCGAAGGACAACTACGTCTTTTCCACCATCATCGGGAACTACCAGGGGAATGAGCACGGCATCGCGGGCCGCCTGCAGTTCGGCAGCGGCTGGTGGTTCCTTGACTGCCTGGAGGGCATGGAGTTGCAGATAAATGCCCTGAGTTCCACCGGGCTGCTGAGCCACTTCGTAGGGATGCTCACGGACTCACGGAGCTTCCTCTCCCCTCCCCGACACGAATACTTCCGCCGCATCCTGTGCAATCTGCTGGGCCGCGACATGCAGAACGGCCTGGTGCCGGACGACTACGAACTGGTCGGCGGCATGGTGAAGCGCATCTGCTACGCGAATGCCCATGCGTACTTTGGCATGGATGTGGCGCGGGGATGAGGGCCTCTGATTGACGGTCGATAGCCCGAGGTCCGCCGGACTCTTGACGGACTGCTTTCATCACGGCACGCGGAAGACCTTGCCAGTGGTGGGGTCTTTGGCCATGGAGCCCGATTTCATGCCGGACACGTCCAGTTCGCGGTACGGTGGATACGGGCTCTTCGCGCGTCCCGGCGTGTTTGTCCTGGTGGCGTAGGGCACGGAGTTGGGATCGATTTTCTTCTCCGGAGCTGGTGCGGTTTCCGTGGGCGGTGGCGGAGGTGTATTGCCTGCTGACACGTCGTCAGGAGGAGTCGACTCCGGAGACATCGGAGCATCGTCAGGGTCATCCACAATGTAGTCAGGGTCTACGTTGCGCAGGTAGCGGGTGCGGCCACGACGTTGATTCTCAAAATGCATCTCGTAGTCCCTCCCCGGCCTGCCACGGCCAAAGTACATGTC
The DNA here is from genome assembly GCA_023429545.1 of Verrucomicrobiota bacterium. Lineage (GTDB taxonomy): Bacteria > Verrucomicrobiota > Verrucomicrobiia > Verrucomicrobiales > Verrucomicrobiaceae > Roseimicrobium. The sequence continues at coordinate 9,278 of JAEYUU010000450.1, read as the reverse complement.
CGGCGGCGGTGGGCCATCGTAGTGATACGGCGGTGGAACGTCAGGAGGTGGAGGTGGTGGTCCGCCGTAGTGCTCTGGAGGCGGCACGTAGACGCAACTTCCCAGCAGGATGGTTGCGATGGCGAGGCCGGAGAGGGTTTTGTATCTTTCCATGAAATGAGTCTTCGACCGGGCAGCGCAATAATTCATTCAATTGTGCTGCATCCCGTGCAGAACGCCTGTTCCTACCGTGTAGTGCTGGTGCTCTTGAATCGATCCAGCGCACTGCCGCTGCCCGTGCCAGATCCGGACGCCCCTCCCGTGGCGGGATTGTCCTTCAGAATCTTCTCCATGTCCTCCAGGACCTTGCGTGGACCGACGTACTTGCCGTCCACATACGAATCGGACAGCACCTTGCCCGTGTCATCGATGAAAACCAAACAGGGGATGCCGCGCCCAGAGTATTTCGTAACGGCGGATGCATTTGAATCCTTCTTCTTGTCGAAGGCCAGAGCCGGCCACTCCATGTCATCACTCTTCATGTAGGCGGCCATATCCTTGGCGGTGCGGTCGCTGCTCACGAAGATGAGCTCGAAGTGAGGATTCTTGGCCTTGTTCCGCTTGTACCACTTCACAAGGTCCGGGGTGAAGGCGCGGCAGGGTCCGCACCAGGAGGCGGAATAGTAGATGGCGATGTACTTGGCATTCTGCAGCGACGTGGCATCAAAGGTTTCCACATCCTTTCCCTTGGACTTGACCAGCGAATCCTTGACGGCGGGATAGACCGTGTTTTCGGCACGGACCTCGGGAGCAAAAGTGAGGGCCAGTGTGAAAGCCAGCCCCGCAATGGAGAAGTGCGAAGTCTTCATGTGGCTGATAGTGAAGGCTGGACGCAAAACGCACAAGCCCATTTTTTTGGCACACGCGTCCCGAAATCCAGGAGCTGTGGGAACTGCAGCGGCTACACCATTCCGGCGAAACTCACGGCATGCGCCAGCTTTTCCGGCAGCTTCACCACAGGTTCTGGCTCGAATTTCGCCAGGGCTTTTTGCAGCCATTCGCGGGAGCAGGTGATTTCCCTCAGGGTGATGTAGACTCCGTCGTCCTTCTTCGAGAGCTCGTACTTGCCGACCTGGAAATCCACCGGGCTGGTCTCTCCCAGCAGTTCCACCGTGCCCGTAACTGTCTTTGCCTTGATGTCCAGATGCAGTTGGCTCAGGCTGCCAATATCACCCAGCATATGGTTCACGGCCATTTTTACACCGGAACTGATGGCATTGTCGAAGATACCCATGGATTGAAAGTTGCGAAATTGGAGAGGTTGGGAAACGGAACGCTTCACCCAGAATCGCGGCGCGTACAAGCGGTTGATGCATGGAAGAGGGACAAGGGGCAAGAACGATGAATCAATGGCGAAGATCTCCCAAGAAAGATGGCCTCATTTCCTGGATGAAACCGAATATCATCTGTCTCGACAGGTCTCGGTTGGTCGTTCTAGGGCACGCTGTCCCTTGGTATTTCATCGAGCCCGGCAAGACGGCGGAAGAAACGAGGAAACAGAAGCAGGGGCAACCCCGCCATGATGAAGGTGAGGCAGAGCCACTGCATCGAGCGATGGTCTGATTCGGTGATCTGGCTGCTGATGGTCATGATCGGATGTCTTCCATATCGAGACCTCTGTAGCGCAAATGCTTGATGGCGGCATCAATGTTGTCTGCCATCGTCACCACAGTCCTCACCGTTTCACCTCCGCAAGCCTCCCGATGTTCAGCAGCGCCGCCTCACTATTGGACGCACCCACGAACTGGACGCTGGTCACGGGGAATGGCTGGCCGGGCATCGAAATGGGGATGGCGACAGCGGGTACGCCGGCGTAGTTCACCGCCACGGTATTCTGGATCTTGATGAAGCGTGCTTCGAAGATGGCGGTGAGGAGGACGTTTCGCGTGTAAGGTGCACGCTGCAGCACGGGCAGAGCGATTGCGTCAACCTCCTGGAAGGTCCTGCGCAGGGTGTCCCGCCAGGCATCACGGTGCGAGATGGCTTCCTCACGCTTCGCCTCATCGTCATACTTCCGGGAGAAGACGAGGTCACCAAACAGAATGGCTTTGCGTGCGCGATTGCCCACGCCCTTGTGCTTCCGGATTTCATCATTGTTGTAGTAAGATGCGGCCGCAGCCACCAGATTACCGTCGCGCTGTGCCTTCTTCCATTCCTCATGAAATGCTTCATCAAGCTGGATTACCTGGAAGCCGCTCTCTGCAAGCCGGGCGTCGATCGCGGCATCAATCGCAGGTTCGGTGCCCGGCACACGAAGACGCCCGATGCGAATGGACCTGGCCACGGGCTTGAGCGCCCTGGCCCTGGCGTACTCCTTGTCGAACCCTGGCTCCAGCAGTTCCATGCCTTTCACCAGTCCATCCACGTCCCGAGCCATGGGGCCGACGGTGTCGAGGTATTTGGGAGAGATGGGATACACCCCTTTGGTGGGGATTCGTCCGAAGGTGGTCTTGAGTCCCGCGATGCCGCAGCAGGCCGCCGGCACGCGGATCGAGCCTGCGGTATCGGTGCCCAGTGCCACATCAGCGAGGTTCATGGCCACGGCCACAGCGGACCCGCTTGAGGAACCTCCAGGAACGCGGCTGCGGTCCACCGGATTGATCGGCGTGCCGAAGTAGTCGTTGGATCCGGACACTCCAATCGCGAACTCACTGAGGTTCGCCTTGCCCACGATGGTCACGTCCTTGCGGCCCCGGATGTGTTTCATGCACTCAGCGTCCTTCGCGGCAGGCGGGGCGTTTTTGTAGAGGTACTCTGACCCGGCACTTGTCACCAGTCCCTCCATATCGATGAGATCCTTGACTGCGAGACGCAGGTTCGTATCACCCGGAGCAGGCGCCGTGTAGGAGATGAACACGTGCGGTGACGGCGTTGCGGGCTTGCGGAGTGCAGAAAGCGAGCAACTGCTCACAGACAAGGCTGCCAGCAGGCACACGAGGGCACCCGGAACCGGTTTGAGGATATCAGCGGCGTTCATCTTGCGAAGCATGGTCAACGAGTTCCTGGCAGCGACCCAGCATCAAAGCGTGCCCGGGTTGAATTGCAATAGTGGCATGCTCCGGTTGTTGTCCTTGGCACATGTTCCGCAAAATGATCCCGGCATCTGCGTCCGGGCGCCATGCGCCATAGGCATTCAACTCTCCCCACACATCGCAACCTGCTCGTCCAGTTTCACAGGATCTGCGCAGAGAGGCTCCCGCGGTTGAGTATATAGACCAAGGTTGTCCGGGTTCTCAACAACCCTGCAACCTCCAGGTCTGCAGCATCGGCACCCGCGTGTCGTTGTTGCATCCCGTCCAAAAAAGAGAATCCATGAGCGCGAAACGAATTGTCATTATTGGTGGTGTGGCCGGTGGCGCCAGTGCCGCGGCCCGTGCACGGCGGCTGGACGAAGACAGTGAAATCATCATCCTGGAGCGGGGGCCGCATGTGTCCTTTGCGAACTGCGGACTGCCCTATTTTGGAGGAGGGGAAATTGCGGATCGGGACGAACTGCTGGTTCAGACTCCCGCGAGTCTCAAGGCCAGGTTCAATCTGGACGTGCGCACCAGGTCAGAGGTGGTTCGCATCCTTCGCGAAGGAAAGCGGGTGCTCGTGCGCGAGCTCGACACCGGAAGGGAGTATGAACAAGGCTACGATGCGCTGGTGCTCTCACCGGGCGCGGCACCCATGCGTCCGCCGATTCCAGGCATCGACCGACCGCACCATTACAGCGTGCGCACCGTGCCGGATGTCGAGCAGATTTCGCAATGGGTGGCCGCAATTCCAGATGGCCGTTTTGTGGTCATCGGCGGAGGCTACATTGGCCTGGAGACGGCAGAGCAACTGGCGCTGCGCGGCATGCAGGTAACCGTCGTGGAGGCGCTGCCACAAGTCATGGCCCCGCTGGATTCCGAAATGGCGGCATGGCTGCACGCGGAACTGCGGGACCACGGGGTGACCCTGCATCTGAATGACGAAGTGGCGGCATTCGAACCGCCTCATGCTCACGAGCGGGCGCGCGCTTCCGTCGTGGTGCTCCGGAGCGGCCTCCGAATTCCGGCGGATGGAGTGATCCTGGGGCTTGGCGTGAAGCCGGAAACCACGCTGGCACGCGAGGCGGGTCTGGAACTGGGAGCACTGGGTGGCATCCGGGTGAATGAGCAACTGCAGACGAGCGATTCGTGCATCTGGGCAGTGGGTGATGCCATCGAAGTGCGGGACGGCGTTACGCGGGAATGGGCTCTCGTCGCGCTGGCAGGTCCCGCCAACCGGCAGGGACGCATCGCCGCGGACAATATTTGTGGTCGCGACTCCGTGTACAAGGAAACGTGGGGCACTGCGGTGCTGCGTCTCTTTGCCCTCACGGCTGCCTGCACCGGCGCCAATGAGAAGACCCTGCGACACGCGGGGATTCCCTATCAGGCCGTGCATCTGCATCCCGGATCGCATGCGGGGTACTATCCAGGAGCAGAGCCCATTGCTCTGAAAATTTTATTCGATCCAAAGTCAGGACGCCTGCTCGGGGCACAGGCCGTGGGCAAGGACGGCGTGGACAAGCGCATCGATGTGCTGGCCACCGCGCTGAAGGCAGGCATGACGGTGGATGACCTCGCCGAGCTTGAGCTTGCCTATGCACCTCCGTTTGGTTCCGCGAAGGACCCGGTAAACCTCGCGGGCATGGCGGCGCAAAACGTGCGGGCAGGTGATGTGGCCCTGGCCCACTGGCATGGAGTTGCCGCCCTCGACCCCGTCACCACCGTGGTGCTGGATGTGCGACGCCCCGGAGAATGCGCGGCTGGGGCGATTCCAGGCTCCCTCAAGATCCCCCTTGATGAACTCCGCGGACGCTTGGGCGAACTGCCTCGCGACCGTGAGATCGTGGTCCACTGCCAGAGCGGCCAGCGCTCGTACTTTGCCTCACGACTGCTCCTGCAGCGTGGTTTTCGTGTGAGGAATCTTTCCGGCTCGTACCGTACTTGGAAGGCCGCCCAATCTTCGTGAATCACAGCAAGAACAACACCGTGAAGATCGTGGCCTCTTCAAGCCCACTTGCTTCGCGTACGGTCCGTTTGGCTACGTCCCAACACCAAACGCAGGCTGGCCGGTGCTGAGCACGATCTGCTTCCAGAACATGCCGCTGGTGGTCAGGCGCTTCTGCCCTTGAGCGATGAGTGGCAGCGGCACCAGGACAAACTCGGAGAGCCAGTAGGAAATGACGCAGCGGGTGTATCCCGCAAGGCCGGCCTCCACCGCGAGCGCGCCAAGGCGGTCGCAGTACGTCTGGTCGAAGGCGTTTGGCGGGATGGCGCGGATGTGGTGGCGGGGCCGGTTCACAAAGGTGCCTACGCTGCGGCCCCTGCCGTCCTTGAGCCGCTTCCTCAGCCAGCGCTCCACCTGGTAGGAGAAGCGATCCTGGATCGGCTCCTCATCGCCGATCTTCACCTTGCGCTGCCACATCAATTCCCCCACCCCTTCCGCCACGACGATGACGCCCTCGCCCCGCGGCATGGCTGCGACCTTCGCCACCACGTGCTCCAGACACAGCATCAGTGCATCCTCGATTTCCGTGGCGGTCTGATAGCCCACGAACATTTCTGGGATGAGCACGAGGGTGGCCTTGCCGAAGGCGTGCGCGGCATTGGCTGCCACGAAACCAGACTCCGCACCAAATAACTCCACGATGCCGACGCGCCGGGTGGAAGTGGCTTCCGTCTGCATCTGGCGGATGATGTCCGTCGCTTTGTCCACGGTAGTGCTGAATCCGAAGGACTGCGCCACCCAGAGGATGTCATTGTCCATCGTCTTGGGCACTCCGATGACCGCCATGTCCGGCACCAGCTTTGAGATGTGGTTTGCGGCGCGCAGAGATCCATCTCCACCAATAACATACAGGATGTTAATCCGTTGCTTTCGGAGGTTTTCGATAATCTTGGAAGTCTGATCGACGAAAACGTCCTTGTCCACCCGACGCAGGCCCAGCTTGGACCCACCCTCTGCCAGATGCTCGCGGGTGAACTCTGGAGAGAGCAGCCCGATGTCCATTTCATCTCCAAGCAGGCCGGTAATGCCGTCGTATACCCCGAAAACAGCGCCACCTTCGGTAATGTCACATCCATAGGTGGCGTAATGACGCTGGACGATGGCGTGGGTCACCCGGTTCAGGCCGGGGGCGACACCCCCGGAAGTGACGATCGCGGCGCGCACGGTTCGGGGATTGAAGAAGAGCCGCCTGCGCGGGCCAGCCTCGGGAAACCCCGGTACGCCTTTGCCTGCTGAGATGAAGGTCTCGATGTAATCCATGTCCGCCAGCACGGCACGGCGGGAGTCCTCAGGGCGGAAGAGACCCAGAAGCTCCTCTGTCTGTGGATTCTCGAATTCCGGGGCACCCAGACGCTCCACGGTGGTCTGCAGGGTGTCACGCGCCTCATAGGCCACCCGCCGCTCACTGATGAGCGCTGAGGCACCATCGATGACGGACTTCTGTCGCGAGGGGTTTTCCATTCTAAAGAAATGGCGAGATGCGGAAGTTTGTCACGCTTGGATAGCGTCACAATTCACTAATCCCGTCCAAATGCACGATTCGAGCCAGATTCTCGCTCAGCCGGCCTTGTCCGACGCTGCGGGAGGTGCATCAGGTTCGATACGGGAGAACCGCAGATCCTGAGTAAGCAGCCAGAACCATCCTATCGACGCCGCAGCGAGGATGAGCGTGAGCCACAAGAACCAGGAACGAAGCATGAGAACGCAGGTGGAATGGATGCCGGGACAGCAATACGCGAGCAAGCCTTGAAATTCAATGCCAGCGGGCCAGCCAGCCTTCCGCGACGAGTTCGCCCACCCACACCTGATTCGCGCCCGGACCAGCGCCTTCTTGGGGATATTTGAGGGTGAGGATGACCGGCTGGGCTTCACTTACGCCCTTGCGCAAGATGAACTCAAGCGCCATGCCCAAGGGAGTTCCCGACGTGGCGTACGCATAGATGACGGGCGAGTCCTTGGTGCGTGGATCTGTCAGCTTGAGGCAGATCAAGTTGGCGGACTTGGGAAAGAATTCATTGAAGTGGTCGCCCGGCTCCGCCAAAACGCGCATGAGCACGGGGGTGGTGGGCTTCGTGTCCATGAACTGCTTCCACGACAGGTCGCCGTACAGGACAAAGCTGGCCCAGTCGATGAGGTACTGGCCGTTCACCGAACGGGCCGCCACCACGCGCCGGTTTTCCCCGGATGGAAGCACCACATTGAACGCGAAGGACAGAACACCCGCCGGGCTGGTTTCCCGGGCAACAATCTTTTCGTAAGCAACAGGGCCAGGATCGTAGGTTTCGTAGTACTTCACCATCTTCTCTACCATGAGGGACTGATCTCGAATGAGCATGAGCCGTTCCTTCAGGTTCTTTGCCTCCAGAAAGCTCTTCACGGCGCGCATGGCCTTCTCTTGCTCGCTCATGACACCTGGCGTGGTGGCGGGTGGCGAGTCCACCTCCTCGGGCAGTTTCATCTCGGGCGCCTGCAGCGGCGCGCTGAGCACCTCTTTGGCGGTGGGTAGCTTGGGATCGACCGGGACCGACCCTGATTGCCCCACTGGGTCCTGAGACGGAGGTGAAACCACCGCCATGACGCGGGTGAATGTGTCGCCCAGCGCCTTCCACCAATGGAACCTGTCCGCCGCCACCACGAGGGCGATTAAACCAGCCACGACGAGCAAGCCCCAGAGCAGCGTGCCTCCTTTCCGCTTCATGTCCGGATCATGCAGCAGGCGTTCACCCGGGGTGCCATCAAAGGGCTGAGCGGTAAGTGGCGCGGCTACGGGAGGGATGCCCGCCACCGGTCTGGTGGAGGCAGGACGCGGCATCGAGGCGGGTGCCTCACGCCCCGTCACCGTGGAGGTAGCGGCCGGACGGGCAACCACCGTGGAGGAGCGAACCGCTGCAGCCGCAGCTGCCAGCTCGCCAACCTGGGTGGTGGGCGTGAGCAGGGCTCTGCGCTTGGTGCGGGTGGCCTTGGTCGTGAACTGCAGAATGATGTAACGGCCGCAGCGCGGACAGTCCCGGGACCGGGTGACGTCGGTGACATTGACGTCCACCTCCTGTTCACAGTGCGGGCAGGTGAGGCGGGTGATGGGCATCGGCTGGCTTGACGGTTCGGTTTGCTCAAGCTAACGCGCAAACTCCGGTGCGCAACCGTGCTGGAAGATGGCGTCACAATCTCACGAAAAGACTCCTGTGCTCGTGGGAGGTTGTTACCCCGGCACTTTGCGCTAGAGTCGGCCCATGGCACGCCGTATGGCCCTGTTTGGGGGCAGTTTCAATCCACCAGGCCTGCATCATCTCCGCATCGCAGAAGTGCTGGCGCGTGAGTTTGATGAGGTGCGGATCATCCCCTGCGGCCCCCGGCCGGATAAACCGGAGGTGAACTCGGTACCCTCTGTCTTTCGCGCCGCACTTTGTGACCTGACCTTCGGCTGCCTGGAGGGGATGGTGGTGGATCTCTTCGATCTGGAGCAGGACACTTTCACCCGGAATCATGCTCTGGAGGACCGCTACAATCCTGAGGCGGAGGTCTGGCACGTCGTGGGTGCGGACTGGATCGAGGGCGGCGCGAGGAAGCAATCCGCCATCCACACGGGCTGGGAAAAGGGACCGGAACTGTGGGAGCGCTGCCGTTTTGCCATTCTTACCCGCCCGGGTCATGAACTGGATACCAGGGACCTCCCGCCGAAACATGTGCTTATCCCCCTGGATATCCCGGGATCCAGCACGGAGATCCGCGACTCCCTGCTCCATCGCCGTCCGGTCGAGCATCTGCTCACCAGGAAGGCGCACCGCTACATCAATCGCTACGGGCTTTACCGGGGAACGAACCCCGCGACCTGGTCACGAGGCTCGCTGGAGGATTTGAAGTGCATGATCCAAAAGGATCCGCGCAACGGAAAGTCGATTCATTGGGAGGAACGCTTCCAGCCGCATGAGAGCGAAATCTCGCCGGATTTCATCCTCACCCTGGGCGGGGATGGCGCCATGCTGCGCTGCATTCGTGAGTACTGGAGGAAGAGGCTTCCTTTCTTTGGCGTGAATGCCGGGCATGTCGGCTTTCTGATGAATGCGCCGGAGCAGGTGTTTGAGCAGGCCTTTCCTCCCACGGACGTCATTTTCCGCCAGCTGCCGCAGATCTATATTGAGATGGAAACGGATTCGGGCGAAATCATTGAGGACTACGCCTTCAATGACGCCTGGGTCGAGAGGTCTACCAGCCAGAGC
>JAEYUU010000228.1 GCA_023429545.1 Verrucomicrobiota bacterium | reverse complement strand
GGATGGCTCCAAACCGGGCATCCTGGTGGCGCGCCAGCCGATGTTTCAGTTCAAGCATCTTCTCTCCGCGCCGAGGACGGTGACCACGATCACGCTCGCAGTTGGGGCAGGTCTGGTGCCGGGGCTGATGCTGGCCATTGGGCTGGGCCGGCGAATCGGCACGCGGGTACGGCAGCTGGCCGATGGCCTGCATGCGTTGCGTCAGTGCATCTGGACCTACCGCCTTCCACAGAAGGGAATGGACGACATCGCCGAAGCATCGCGGGTGTACAACGACACCATCGAACACCTGGCCGCGGAGGAGGAGCGCAAGCAGGCCCTCATCCAGGAATGCATCAGCGCCAAGAAACTTGCGGAGTCCGCCATGGAGGCCAAGTCAGACTTCCTGGCAAACATGAGCCACGAGATCCGCACGCCGATGAATGGCATCATCGGCACCACCTCGCTGCTGCTCGACATGAACCTCCGGCCTGAGGAGTCGGAGATGGTGAAGATGATCCGCACCAGTGGGGAGAGCCTGTTGCATCTCATCAATGACATCCTCGATTTCTCCAAGCTCGAATCCTCCAAGATGGAGCTGGAGCGGATGCCGGTGAACCTGGAAAGGCTGTTCCAGGAGTCCATGTCCATCTTCGCCTACAGGGCTGCTGAGAAGGGCATCGAGCTGAACTACCATGTTTTCGACACGCTGCCCCGTCATATCTCCAGTGACTTCCAGCGTTTGAAGCAGATCCTCGTAAACCTGCTGGGGAACGCGGTGAAGTTCACGGATCGCGGCGAAATTCTGGCACTGGCACAGCCGGTATTGCGCCCCCGTCCCCAAGGAAGCGGGGAGCAGATGTACTTGCAGATTTCCGTGCGCGATACGGGCATCGGCATTCCGGCGAGCAAACAGTCCCGTCTGTTTCAGGCGTTCACCCAGGCGGATCAGTCCACCACACGGAAGTACGGCGGCACAGGACTCGGGCTGGCCATCTCCCGCAGGCTTTGCCGGCTGCTTGCTGGCGAGATCAACGTGGTGAGCGAGGAGGGACGCGGATCGAATTTCTATTTTGAGGTGCCTCTCGAGGTGGCGCCAGAAGATAACGAGAGTCTGGCGGGAGAGATGCAGTGCCACACGGCCGTAAAAGGCCGTGCCGTCCTTGTGCTCTCCCCGCATGAGACGACCTCAAGCATTGTGCTCCATCACTGCCGGAATTTTGGCATGCGGGCGGATGCCCGTACGCTCACCGCGGGTGCGACAGGCGCGCAACTCTTCGAAGGCGCGCCTCCTATCGTGGTCATGGACATTCCCTCGTTCTCAGAGGATGAGGCCGGCCGTCTGGCGCGGGAAATGGCTTCACGCGGCATCTCCGTGGTGGGCCTGGTGCCCATCGCCCATGAACAGGTGAAAAAGACGTTCCAGGCCATCTTGGGAGCGCAATGCCTCTTTGTGCACAAACCCGCGGGCCGGCGGGATCTGCTGCGCGCGCTGGCGCATCTTTGCAGCGCCCCCGCACCCGCACCGCGCGTGGCGCCGCCTGCTCGCGCGTTGCATCCGTTCCTTGCGGGCACGAACCCCGGGCCTGCGACACAGAATTTTGCCAGTCAGGTTGCGGCACCCGCGCAGGCGGCCCCGACGGAACCCAGTACGCCGATGGCATCTTTCGCCAAGGAGCATCCCGCACGCATCCTACTGGTGGAAGACCAGCCCATGAACCAGAAGCTCGCGCGCATGATGCTCGCCCGCCTGGGATATGAAGGAGTGGACCTCGCGGAAAATGGTCGAGAGGCAGTCGAACTCGTGGCGCGGAACAACTATGATCTGGTTTTCATGGATTTGCAGATGCCTGAGCTTGGCGGGAAGGATGCCACACGGGCCATCCGCAATAATTTCCTGCTGAAGCATCAGCCCATCATCGTGGCGGTGACGGGGCATGCCCTCAGCGGTGTGCGTGAGGAGTGCATGAGCGCGGGGATGAATGAATTCGTCACCAAGCCCGTCAGCCTCGATGCATTGCGGGAGGTCATCAGCCGTACCGTTCGCCCCAGCCCAGGTGTGGCCTTGCACGGATAGAGACTGGAGCACGAACGCTCAAATCTGCAAAGGGCGCCGGCTCCATTCGCTGAGAAGAAATAATACTACACGCATCTGTCGCACAATCACTTCTCAGAAGGGAGAAAGTTCCAGAAAATTCTTGTCACAACCCTGTCATTTTCTATAATTAAAATCGCTGACCGCTATCATCTTTTCGATGGGTGCGGCGAGCCACGGGCGGCAACGTACGTGTGATTCAGGTAATTGGGTAATGTTGTTGTGGGGGCTGCTCTTCAGGGGGGCAGCCCCCATTTTTTTTGCCAGGGTCCGTGAAGGTGCATTCAGGATTTCTTCGAGCCAACGCCCGTTGACCATGTTGCGCAGGCTATTTAGGGTATCGCATGATTCGTTTCACCCTGCTTGGCTTCCCCGTCACCGTGCACTGGATGTTCTGGGTGGTTGTGGCCATCCTGGGATCCGATCTCGCGCAAGGGGAACGGGGCATTTTTCTGCTGGTGATCTGGGTCGTTGCCGCCTTCATCTCCATCCTCATTCATGAACTGGGGCACACCTTGCTCCAGAGGAAGTTTGGCGCGCGTGCGGAGATCATTCTTTACGCCATGGGCGGGTTGGCAGTACCTGATCGAGGGTTCACGCGCGTGCAGCACATCCTTGTCAGCCTCGCGGGACCGCTGCTTCAGATTGCCGTTGGGCTCGGGGCGAGGCAACTGCTGGAGCACAGCACCGGAGACGCGTGGTACGTCACCGCGTTCCTCTGGAGCTTCCAGTGGGTGAGCGTTTTCTGGGGCCTGCTCAATCTGCTTCCCATTCATCCGCTGGATGGCGGGCAGGTGCTGAAGGGCATCCTCGGATGGCGTCGTGAGAAACTCGCCTATCTGGTCGGAATGGCATGCGCCATTGGTCTTGCCATCTATGTTCTTACGCGACCCCATCCCAGCATGTGGAATGCGATGCTCTGCGGCCTGCTGGCGTGGGACAACTTCCAGCGCTGGCAGGGACAGACACCACCTTCCGCGCTCACGCCCCGCTGACGACTTTGCAACGTATCCTCCGAAGAACTTCCCCCATGACTCCCGAACTCAACGATCTCTTCACGCTTCTCCGGTTCCCCAGCGTCTCCACCGATTCCACGCGCAACGCGGACACGCGGGCGTGCGCGACCTGGCTGGTTCAGAAGCTCAGCGTCATGGGCCTGAGCGCCACCCTGCATGAAACTCCGCGTCATCCGGTGATTGTGGCCAAGAACAAACACATCGCCGGGCGCCGCTCGGTATTGCTCTATGGGCACTACGACGTGCAGCCGGATGCGCCGATCAGCGAATGGCGCACCCCTCCCTTTGAACCGACCTTGCGCGATGGACGCATCTGGTGCCGTGGCGCCACGGACAACAAGGGGCAGCTCATGGCGCATGTCTGCGGCCTGGAGAAGACATTGCGTGAGCAGGGTGATCTGCCGGTCAACCTCACCTGCCTGTTCGAGGGCGAAGAGGAAATCGGCAGCCCCAATCTGAAACCATTTCTGGAGGCCCATCGTGAACTGCTGAAGTGCGATGTGGTGGCAATTTCAGACACCGGCATGGTCGCTCCAGGCGTGGGTACCTTCACCTATGGTCTGCGTGGCATCGCGTGCGCTGAAATCACCGCGCACGGTCCCTCCACCGATCTGCACTCGGGCATCTGGGGTGGTGCGGTGATGAATCCGGCGACGGCGATCGCGCGCATCATCGCCAGTTTCCATGACACCTCTGGCCATGTGCAGGTGGATGGATTCTACGATGCGGTGAAGCCGCTGGCTGAGTGGGAGCGTGAAGCGTGGCTGTCGCTGGGGGACAGTGAGCCGGAAACGAAAGCGGTCACCGGCGTGCCGCAACTCTTTGGCGAGGCAGGCTTCACTGATCTGGAGCGTCGCTGGGCGCGGCCCACCGCGGAGGTGAATGGCATGGGCGGCGGCTGGCAGGGTGAGGGATCCAAGACCGTAATCGCGCGTGAAGCGTTTGCGAAGTTCAGCTTCCGTCTCGTGCCGGATCAGCAGCCGGACGTGATCCTTCAACAGGTGAAAAAACATCTGCTTGCCAACACGCCCCCCGGCATCCGTCTTGAGGTGGATCTGGGCCACACCGGCATGCCGTATCTCATGGATCCCTTCTCTCCCTTCGGGATCGGCGCCCAGCGTGCCCTGGAGAAAACATTCGGTGGCAAGCCTGCGCTCATCCGCGAAGGCGGGAGCATCCCGATTGTGCAGGCATTCAAGGATGTCCTGGGCGTCGACACCTTGCTGCTAGGCCTCGCGCTGCCTGACTGCCAGGCGCACGCGCCCAATGAAAACTTTCCCGTGGAGAACTTTGAAGCGGGCATCCGCCTCAATGAGTTCCTGTTGCGTGAGCTCGCGCAGTAGCGCGCGGGCTGGCAACAACACCATCATGGCACGCGGGCGGGGTCTGCCTTGCGATGCATGATCATGCGCCATGCCCGCCAGCTTGGAGGAAGTGCGCCTGCTTTTTGGCGCAACTTTCCAACAGCCACGAAGTTTCACCCCCCGTTATCCAAACCTAGCATACGATGAAAACGAAATTCTTCGCCCTGACCCTGGCTGCTGCGCTGAGCTGCGGCTCGCTTTCCCTGCTTGCGCAGGATGCGCCCCCTCCGCCCCCCTCGCCCGGTGGTGAAGGACGTCCCCCTGGCGGTCCTCCCCAAGGGGGGCCTGACCGTGTAGGGGAGTTCATCAAGAAGGCTGATAGTGACAGCGATGGCAAGCTCTCCAAAGACGAGTTTGTGAGCTCCACCAAAAAGGAGGCGGAAGATCGCTTCTCCAAAATCGACTCCAACTCCGATGGCTTCATCGAAAAAACTGAAGCTGAGGAAATGGCCCGCCGCGCCCGTGACATGCAGCGTCCGGAAGGCATGCGCCGCCCTGACGGCGGTGGTGACCGTGATGGCGGAGTGCGTCCACGTCCCACGGGAGAAAACAAAGAGGGCGCTCCTCCCACACCCGGACCTGATGGACGCAGGCCTGAAGGATTCCGGCGCCCCGATGGCGAAGGCGGTCCGCGTCCGGAAGGATTCCGCCGTCCCGAAGGTGAAGGCGGCAGCCCCGGCATGCGTCAGGGAGGCCCCGGTGCCAGCGGTGGCATGAGCTTCATGGCTGATCGGCTGCGCCGCATGGACAAGAATGAGGACAAGATCATCTCCAAGGATGAGTTCCTCGCCTCCAGCGAAGAACAGTTCGCCCAGATGGACGAGAACAAGGATGGCAAGATCACCACGGAAGAAATCGAAGCGATGGGACGCCGCATGCGTGAAATGATGGGCGGCGGTGGACGAGGTGGCGAAGGTGGATTCCGCCGTCCCGGTGGAGAAGGTGGTCGCGAAGGCGGCGCCCGTCCGCGTCCTGAAGGAGAGGGCGAGCGTCCCCGCCGTCCTGAGGGTGAAGCAGCACCAGCACCGGCACCGGCTCCCCAGAACTAAGAACTCGGCAGGCAGTTCATGCTTTGATCATAAGGCGCGGAGTTTCGGCTCCGCGCCTCTTTTGTTTTTGTTTCTATCCATGCCCTCAAACGCGGGCATGAACTCTACTTCTTCGCCATCACCTTGTTCAACCACTTGATCATGTCACCCGCGTAGGTGGCACCGGAAGGAAGCTTCTGCCAGCCGCCCATGCCGTGTCCGCCGCCGGGGATGGTGATGAGTTCGCAGGTATTGCCCAGCTTGCGACTGGCTGCCTGAAACAGCACCGACTGTTCGTATGGCACCTTGTCGTCCTGATCACCATGGATCAGAAGATACGGAGGCAAACCTCCCTTGAGTTTGTGGAATGGCGAGCCCTCCTTCATGACCCGGAGGCTGGTGTCGTTTATTTCTCGTGAAACCCCAAAGAGTCCCGCGAGCCCTTCGCTCACTTCCTTGCGCTGTTCCGCCCTGCGGAAGAGATCATGCGGTGCATAGAATGGAACCACAGCGGCCACCGCTGTCCCGCCTTCGGAACGGATGCCCGCCATGGACACGAGATGTCCACCGGCGGATTCGCCGATCAAGGCGATGCGGTTCACATCCACCTTGTACTCGGCGGCATGGGCTCGCACCCAGCGGATGGCGGTTTCAACATCATCGAGGCATGCGGGCCGGCGATGCTGCGGAGCAAGACGGTAGTTGATGGTGAACCACGTGTAGCGCGCGTCGCTGAGCGGTTGGAACAAAGGCTTGATGAAGCTGGTCTTGTCCCCCTTGGTGAATCCACCACCATGCACCAGGATGGCCGTGGGGAAAGGACCCGGGCCATCCGGCACATGCGCGTCGAGTGTGAGACTCACGTCGCCAGCCCTGGCAAATTCGATGTCTAACTTCGATTCGGCGTGGGCAACGGCGCTAATGCAAAGATGGAGAATGGGGACGCACAGGAGAAAAGATCGCATGGCACTCCCTCAACGAGGCGTCAGCGCGCACTCTTGCGTGTGCCTCAATGCGCGCCCCGCAGCATGAACCAGCCCACCACCACCAGAATGGGCACGAGTATGGGCAGTGAGAAGCCAACGATGTACCCCAAAAAGCTGGGTGTCTTCACCTTCGACTTCTCGGCGATGGCCTTCACCATGAAATTGGGTCCGTTGCCAATGTAGCTGCCGGCCCCAAAGAACACCGAACCGAGCGACACCGCGATCACGAAGCCCGCATGCTCTCCCAGAAACGCTGCCACATCGGCGGGATTGCCCACGTCCATGCCAAATCGCCCCATGCCGGCTGCCAGGAAGGTCAGATAGGTCGGCGCATTGTCGAGGAATGCCGACAGTGCGCCGCTGGCAAAATAGACACTCAGCGGTGTCTTCAGATTGATGCCCTCTCCCGAGCCCAGAAGTTGCAGTGCAGGAATCATCGTCAGGAAAATGCCGACGAAGAGCCACCCCACTTCTTTCACCGGGTGGAAGTTGAAGTCGTTGGCCTCGTGGACGTGTCTCGGTGTGGTATAGTAGGAAGTCACCGCCGCCGCGACCATGAGCAACGAGCCCAGCGTGAGGTGAAAGGCATCCGTGCCAATACGCCACTGCTGGGGAAGAAATACACCGAGCAGCACCAGGGCGAGCAGCAGGACATTGTGAAGTCCACGAAAGGTCCATGTCTCTTGAGCGGTCTCGCGAGCTGCCACCTCCTTGGGCGCACGCCTGAAGTTCTTCGTGTCCATCACATAGAAGACTGCCAGGAGCAGCCCGATGCAGGTGAACCATGCCGCCCACACATGCTGGATCACCCACCAGAACGGCACTCCGCGCAGGAAGCCCAGGAACAGCGGAGGATCGCCAATGGGAGTGAGGCAGCCTCCGCAGTTGCTCACCACAAAGATGAAGAACACGATGTGGAAGGAAGTGATGCGGTACTTGTTCATCCGGATCCATGGGCGGATGAGCAGCATGGAGGCCCCGGTCGTACCGATGACATTGGCAATTGCGGCTCCGAACAGCAGGAACGCCACGTTCACGGTGGGCGTGGCCTCGCCCTTCACGCCGATGTTGATGCCGCCTGAGATGACGAAAAGCGAACCCACCAGCGCCATGAAGCTGAGGTATTCCGTCATGGAGTGCATCACAGGGTGGCTGTGGTGGAGGACGAAGAGGTAGTAGCACGCGGTGACCAGTCCCAATCCCACGGCTACCTTTGCGTAGTGACGCTCCCAAAAGTGCCCTGCAAAGAGGGGCATCAACGCAATGGACAGAAGAAGTGCCACGAATGGGAGCACCATCCAGGGCGTTGGGTGCGTGTGCGCGTGAGCGGTGGCCTGTGCGGCAGCGGCGAGAAGGGAGAGGATCATGGTCAGTGGCGGACGCGCAACTGCACGCACGGTGCCAAAACGTCAAGTGCCAAGCGGCAGGAACGCGAGTGGTGGCCTCCTGCCGGGGCGTGCCACACGATGGGGAGCCCCTGCCCGAACCTACTCCGCCTGGGCGAGTTGTGCATTCCCATGCACCAGCGTGGCGGCGGAGGTGGCAAGTTTCCGCTTCCGCGTTTCCGCAGCCTTCTTGCCGGCGATCTTGCGCTTCAGCGTGGGCCAGTATTCTTCCGCTGCGATGTAGCCGATGCAGCGCTTGGTGCCGCAGAGGCAGGGATGCTCCTCCCAGTGCTCCAGATCGAAGCCGTAGTTGAAGGTCAGCTCTTCGCCGGGCTGGATGTCGCGCAGGGCCACGAACCAGATCTCCTTCTCCTCCCAGGTCTGCGCCTCCACGTTGGGATCGCAGGAATGGTTCGCCAGCCGTGCGTCGTTCCACTCGACATCGCCATCGATGTCCCACTCGTCATTGAGGATGAACATGTACACCTTGGCTCCCCCGGTCTTCTTGGAGGATTCCAGCAGCAGGTTGGCGCGGCGATCGCTCTCTTCTTTGTCCACCTTCTCGCCGACGTACTGCACGATCCAGGTATCCTTCTCAATAAAGGACCGTGCGTACAAACCACGCCCATGGATGGGTGAGTTGTGCACGAGGTAGAGAGGCTCTTCCTTGGCTCGTGAAGCAGACATTCGGGCGCGCATGGTGGCAAGGACCATGCCAGAGTCAATGACAGAAGCGTGAACCTTGCGTGATTCTGCTTCCTAATCGCATGTCATGACCCGTTTGGTCATGCAGATCGCGGAATCACCTCACTACCACATCGTACACTTGGAGTTTCCTGGATGCCGGAGCGAGCGCCTCCTTGACCGCCTTCACATGGACAGGATGCGTCTCATAGGCGGCCAGGGCCTCCTTGCTCTCGAAGCGCATCACGAGCCCGATGTCGAAGCTGTCGTCCACCACGGGGCGCTCGCTCGGCAGGGGAGCGCCGGCGCTGATGGAAAGGATGCCGGGAATCTGCTTCTGGAATCCTTTCGCGGAGGCGATCAGTTCGGAGCGCTTGCCTTCATCGCCAGCATCCTTCAGCCACACCAGCACCACGTGCTCCACCTGGCTTGGCGACGCCTTGGCAGCAGGACACATGCTGGCACAGGAGGTAAAGAGGGAGGCGCAGAGCATGGCGCACATTCCGGCAAAGAGACTCGCATGGGACTTCATGCCTGCTACCATGGCACGCGCATGAAGGTATTGTCCATTTTCTTGTTCACCTGCGTGGGAGCGGGTGCGGCATTTTCTGCGGAGTCATATCCGGATCCTAATCCGCCCCAAGCAACAGAGCTCGCGGATGCGCCTGCCCCCACACCGGCAGCTTTTGACCGGCTCACCTTTCATGCTGCACCCAAGCCGATTGCCAAGGAAGCGGTGACCAGCGACTGGCCGGCCTTCCTCGGGCCGAGGGATGATGCCACGTCGCCAGAAACCCACCTGCTGCATGCCTGGCCTGCGGACGGACCGTCGAAGGTCTGGGAAGTGCGCAAAGGAGACGGTTATACTTCGCCCGCCATCTCCGGGGACTTTCTCGTGCTCTTTCATGCCATGGAAGGGAAGGAGCTCATCGAGTGCCTGCATCCGGAGACGGGGCAGAGGTACTGGCTGCATGAGTATCCCATCAGCTATCGCGACAGGTTCGGCTATGCCAACGGCCCACGCGGGTCACCTTCCATTGCCGACGGGCGGGTGGTGACGGTGGGGGTCACCTGCGTGATGACCTGCCTGGATCTGAAGACGGGCCGGGTCGCATGGCAGCGGGACCTCCGGAAGGAATTCCTGGTGCCCCAGGATTTTTTTGGGCATGGCGGCTCGGCGTTGCTGACGGACGGCATGGCCATCGTGAACGTGGGCGGCAAGGCAGAGATGGCCCTGGAAAATGATGACATGGAGGACCGTGCGCGGAAGCTGGCGACCCCGGGTCTGTGCGTTGGCGCCTTTGATTTGAAGACAGGTCGTTTGCTCTGGGGCGTGAAGGACTCCTGGGGAGCGAGCTACGCCACGCCCGTCGCCGCCACCATGCATGGGAAGAAGAAGGTGCTCGTCTTCACCGGTGGCGAAAGCAATCCCGCCGCAGGGGGCCTGCTGTGCATCGACCCCAAGGATGGCACCGTGCATGACCGCATCCCGTGGCGCGCGGATGACTACACCTCTGCCACGGCCACCTCACCGGTCATCATCCCGGAGAAGAACCGGGTTTTTATTTCCACGGCCTATCCCAAGGGGCGACCTCTTGGCGGCGTGATGCTGGAGTTCGATGCGAACTTCAAGGCCAGGGAAGTATGGCAGTCAAAGAAGCTCGCCACGCATTGGATGAATCCCGTCTACCACGAGGGGCATCTCTACGCGGTGGACGGCGAGTTGCAGCAATCCGCCAAGCTCGTGTGTGTGGACGCGGACACCGGCGAAGAAAAGTGGCGCGAGGACATCATCTGGGAAGAAACCGCGCTCGCTGGCTTTGGACGCGGAAACAGGCCTGGAGCCGCCCCGGTGGTGGGCATCCAGCGTGCGAGCCTGCTGAAGGGGGATGGAAAGTTTCTCGTGCTCAGCGAACTGGGTTCGCTGCTCTGGATGGATCTCACGCCCGCAGGGGCCAAGGTGGAGGCGCGTGTGCCGCTCTTTTTTGCGCCGCACACCTGGTGTCTCCCCGCCGTGAGCCGTGGCCTGCTGTACGTGATGCAAAACGAGGAAGAACAGGTCCTGGGTCGCAACGCCCAACGTATCCTCTGCTATGATCTTCGGGCGCCGGCCAAGTAGTGGTGTGGCGTTTGGCGCATGCTGAAAACCGGGTAGCCGCCTCACCCGGCGCCTCTCCGGTTGCCAAATCCACGGCTATGCCAGCAATCCCTTCACCACCTCGCCGTGCACGTCCGTCAGTCGGAAGTCCCTTCCCTGGAACCTGTAGGTGAGGCGTTTGTGATCCATGCCGAAGAGGTGGAGGATCGTCGCGTGGAAGTCGTGCATGGAGACAGGGTCACGCGCCACCTTCCAGGCGAAGTCATCGGACTCGCCATAGACCTGGCCACCCTTCACGCCGCCCCCGGCCATCCAAAGGCTGAAGGCTCCGGGATGGTGATCCCGTCCGGTCACCTTCTTGAACCCGGGCCGGTTCTCGCCAAGTGCGGTGCGGCCGAATTCACTGCCCCACACCACCAGCGTGGTATCCAGCAGGCCGCGCTGTTTCAGGTCCTTCAACAGGGCGGCAATAGGCTGGTCCACCATCTGGCAGTTGTGCGCGAGCTGAGGATCCAGGCTGCTATGATGGTCCCATGAGGCATGGATGATATTCACGAAGCGCACGCCGCGCTCCACCATGCGGCGCGCCTGCAGGCAGTGCCGCGAGAAGGTCTGGTACAAGCCGATGCCGCCGAGGTTGCTCTTGATGGGCGGCTCGGAGCGGTTGATGCCGTAGGCCTCAAGCGTGGCGGCCGATTCACCCTGGATGTCCACCAACTCCGGCGCGGCGCTCTGCATGCGGAAGGCGAGTTCGTAGCTGTTGATGCGGCTGGCGATTTCAGGATCGCCGATGTGGCGGTGGCGCAGGCGATTGAGGTCATTCAGCGCGCCGAGGCTGGCGGACTGCATTTCATTCGTGATGCCATCTGGATTGGCCAGGTTCAGCACGGGTGAGGCGCCATTACGGAACATCACGCCGCCGTACGAAGAAGGAAGGAAGCCGCTGGACCACGTGGAGCTGCCGCCGGGCAGGCCGCGGCCTTTGCTCACCATGACCACATAGGAAGGCAGCTCCTGCGTGGCATTGCCCAGGCCATAGGTGACCCAGGAGCCGAGGCTGGGACGACCCAGCAGGGGCGCGCCGCAGTTCAGCATGAGCTGCCCGGGCAGGTGATTGAACTGCGTGGTGTGCATGGACCGCACCAGCGCAATGTCATCCGCGCAGGTGGCGATGTGCGGCAGCAGATCGGAGATTTCCATGCCGCACTGGCCGTGCTTCTTGAACACCCGCTTGGTGCCCATGACCGTGGCCGTCTCCTTCTGCAGGAAGGCGAATTTCTGGTCTCCCACCAGCGAGTCCGGCAGCGGCTGGCCGTCATACTTGTTCAGCAACGGCTTGGGATCGAAGAGGTCCATCTGGCTCGGGCCGCCTTCCAGGAAGATGAAGATGCAGCGCTCCGCCTTGGGCGCGAAATGGGGTTTGCGCGTGGCGAGCGGATTGGAAGGCACGCCCTCAGACGCGAGCAGGCCATCCTGCTGCAGCAGCGAAGCCAGGGCGATCCCGCCCAGGCCGCATGCGGAGGTCGCGAGGAAATCGCGGCGCGTCTGGGTGAAGTAATCGGAGGGGGACATGGCGTGAGGGTTGTCTTCGGAGCTACTCGCGATTGATGAACTCATCCAGGTTCATGAGCACGCGAGCAAGCGCGATGAGCGTGGCGGTGTCCTCGGCGTCCGCGGGGGAAGTGGCATCCCTGGCTATGCCGAGCACCGCCAGCGAGCCTTTGCCGCCAGCGCGGACCCGTTCCCGCTGATCCGCATGGAACGCCGTGAGGCGTTCCATTTCCTCGGCCCGTGGCTCCCGGCACATGCACAGGCGGAAGAGGTGCTGGATGCGCTTCGTGGCACTGCGCGGGCTTTCCCGCATCACGCGCAACGCGAGCGCCTGGGTGGCCTCCACGAAGACGGGGTCGTTCATCATGGTAAGCGCCTGCAGCGGTGTATTGCTGCGCTCGCGGCGCACACAGGCATCGGCGGCGTCTGGCGCGTCGAAGGTGGTCAGCATGGGGTACAGGATGCTGCGCATGGTGAGGATGTAGAGTCCGCGCCGGTAGCGCTCATGCCCCTGGCTCACCTCCCATTTCACGGAGCGACCCACATCAAAGATGTCACCCGGCAGCGGCGGGCGGATGCTCTGGCCGCCAATGCCGCGGGCGAGAAGGCCGCTCGTGGTGAGGGCCGCATCGCGGAGCACCTCCGCCTCCAGCCGCAGACGATTCTGGCGCGCCAGCAGACGGTTCAGCGGATCGATTTCCATCAGGTCCTCTCGATGACCGGAGGACTGGCGATACGTGGCGGAGTTCACGATGAGCCGGATGAGTTCCTTCCGGCTCCATCCCCGATCCATGAACTCCGTGGCCAGCCAGTCCAGCAGCGCGGGATGCGAAGGGGATTCGCCGCTCACACCGAAATCATCGGGCGTGGCCACAATGCCCACGCCGAACAGCTTGCTCCACACATGATTGACCGCCACACGGCTGGTGAGCGGATGCTGCGGTGACACGAGCCACCGGGCAAAATCCAAGCGGGTCGCTTCTTGCTGCTCCGGTTGCTTCATCTTTGGCAGGGCGGAGAGGCTTGCGGGCACCACGGTGGGACCGCGGCGCGCGTAGTCACCGGCCATATGCACATAGGTCTCGCGCCGTCCCTTGTCCGCCTCCGCCAGGGTGGGCGTCTTGGAGCCGGGCTCATCCTTGTCCACCGTGTTGTTGAAGAACGCGTAGACGCTGTAGTAATCCCTGATCGTGATGGGGTCGTACTTGTGCGTGTGGCACTGGGCGCAGCCAAGCGTGAGACCCA
The DNA here is from genome assembly GCA_023429545.1 of Verrucomicrobiota bacterium. GTDB lineage: Bacteria > Verrucomicrobiota > Verrucomicrobiia > Verrucomicrobiales > Verrucomicrobiaceae > Roseimicrobium. Next base: position 575 of record JAEYUU010000228.1, on the reverse strand, counting down.
GCCATACGCGGCCGGTGGTATTCACGCGGTCCGCCAGGTTCTGGAAGCGTGCCTCCTCCTTGTCCACGCCCGCCTCGGTGTTGATGGCGGCATTGCGATGGAACCCGGTGGCGGCACGCTGCGCGGCCGTGGCCTCCGGGAGGAGATCGCCGGCGAGCTGCTCGATCGTGAACCGATCGAAGGGCAGGTCCTGGTTGATGGCATCGATCACCCAGTCACGGTAGCGCCAGGCGTTGGGCCGCACGGCATCCCCCAGGAAACCATTGCTGTCCGCGTAGCGAGCCATGTCCAGCCAGTGCCGTCCCCAGCGCTCGCCGAAGTGCGGAGAGTCCAAGAGCCGCTCCACGACACGCTCGTAGGCGTCAGCGCGCTTATCCTTCAAGTACGCCTGCACCTCCGCGGGAGAGGGCGGCAGACCCGTGAGGTCAAGGGACACCCGACGGAGCAAGGTGATGCGGTCGGCCTCTGGCGCGCCGGGCAGCCGGCGCTTCTCCAGCTCGGCGCGGATGAAGAGGTCGATGGCATTCCTAACGCCGTCTGTGTTTTTAACCACTGGCGGGGCGGGTCGTTTGATT
>JAEYUU010000401.1 GCA_023429545.1 Verrucomicrobiota bacterium | reverse complement strand
TGGGCTTCATCGGCGCGAACGGCGCGGGGAAGACCACCACCATGCGGATGATGGCCACCTTGGATGTGCCGAACAGCGGCAGCATCCGCATTGCAGATATGGATGTGGTGCAGCGTCCCGGAAGTGTGCGTCGCCTCATCGGCTGGATGCCCGATCACTACGGCACCTATGCGCACATGACGGTGTTTGAGTACCTGGACTTCTTCGCGCGGGCCTATGGATTTAAGGCCGCCCAGCGCCGCACGCGGGTGGAAGAGGTCATGGACTTCGCGGATCTCACAGTGCTGGCGGATCGGCCCATGAACAAGCTGAGCAAGGGCATGGGCCAGCGGCTCTGCTTTGGCCGCATGCTGCTTCCCGATCCGGAGTTCATGATTCTGGACGAGCCTGCCGCCGGGTTGGACCCAAAAGCACGCCTCGAATTCAAGAATCTCGTGCGCCTGCTGGCCCAGCGTGGGAAGACCCTCTTCATCAGCAGCCACATCCTCAGCGAGCTCGGTGAAATGTGCGACACGCTGCTCTTCATCGATGGAGGCAAGCTGGTGTACCACGGCTCCGCCGAAACACTGCGGCGCAGCAACGGCAACGGCGCCAATGGTAATGAACAGATGGTCCTGGACATCGTGCTGGCTGGCCCCGGTGACATGCTCGCACAGTGGGCCTCCATTAATCCTCTTTGGAAGCTGGTGGAGGAACGTCGCGACGGTGCCCGGCTCGTCGTGGAAAGCGGCGATCCCCTCGTGCTCGCGGCTGGCCTGAAGAAGATGGTACTCGATGGGCTGCCAGTCATCGAGTTCCGTCGTGAAGAGCGCCGTCTGGAGGACGCCTTCGTGGACATGCTGCGCAAGATCTCCACGGAAGGGATGCCGCGGCACACTTGATTGATGCATTGGAAGCAGAACGTCCCTTTTTGTTTCTGCCGCTCACCATGACCGCCACCGCCAACATCACTGCAAAGGCCGAGCCGCCAGATTTTCCCGACTGGTTCAGCCCACTGCTCGTGAAGGACCTGCGCCAAGGGTTGCGCAGCCGGTGGTTTATTGCGGTGTTCCTGTGGGTGCAGGTCAGCATGGTGGCATTGGTGGCGATCCATCTGCTCTATTTCATGGGTGCCGCGGATGGCATGATGCCCAAGTTCCAGTCGTACTTCAGTGAGGGGTTGTTCTTTACGAATATTACCCTGATCCTCCATGTGCTGATCCCACTCCGTGGTGTGTTCCTGGCGGATGCGGATGTGGACCCCGGCAATCTGCCCTTGCTGCGGGTGACCGGTGTGCTGTCGCGGCGCATTGCTGTGAGCAAGCTCGTTGTCACCATGTTCATGGTGTTCCTCGCCATGGCTGCCATGCTTCCGTACGTGACGCTGCGTTACTTCCTGAGCGGCGTGGATATTGTGGGCGACTTCATGCGCTTGTGCTGGATTGGCGTGGGCTCCGCAGTCATCGCTGCATGGGGTTTGCTGCTCGCCATCATGCCCGCGGTGTGGCGTGCCGTGGTGGGAGCCCTGCTGGTCTTCGGCGGTCTTCCGATTTTCGAAGGCGTGCTCTGGATGATGATCAACGTCAGCCGCGAATGGAGCGCGGAGACTTTCATCTCCGTGATGATCTGGCTCGTTGTCGCCATCTTTACCACAGTCCTTCCGCTCGCCATCGTGGAATCCCGCTTCAATGACGGACGCTCCGCCGTCTGGAAGCTATCCTGCGCTGACAATCCTCTTCCCAAGATTTCATGAGTTCCAACACGCTCCCAGCGCCTGTCCGGGTCTTGCCGAATGGCATGGACTTCGCCGACTGGCTCAGCCCCATCCTCGTGAAGGAGCTGCGCCAGGGGCTGAAGACCAGGATGTTCGTCACCACCTTCATCTTGATCCAGGTGGTGATGATCCTCATCACAGGACTTCAACTGCTGCAGGTGGCACACGGCGGCAGTGGCAGCGGGAATGGCCTCAGCGGCTTCTTTGCCGCCTTCATCTGGATACCACTCCTGATCCTGATGCCCGCGCGCGGTCTCACCGCGGTGAGCGAGGAGGTGAAGGTGAATACGCTCGATCTGGTGCAGCTCACCCGCCTTACCGCGTTCCGCATCGTCCTCGGCAAGTGGGTGGCGCTGATTGCCCAGACCATGCTGGTGGTGACGGCCATCCTTCCCTATGCCGTGCTGCGGTACTTCTTCGGCGAGGTGGATATCATTGAGGACCTCACGATCATCGGGGTGCTGATGCTGGCTTCCATGGTGCTCACGGCGGGTGCGCTTGCGCTCTCCAGCGCGCATATCGCGATTCGCATTCTGGTGGTGCTGGGTCTTTTCTTTGCGATGAGCGTGCTGATGTCGACCATCTTCGACCATTCACCTTTCTTCAGGGGGGGCTCGTCAGGATGGATGTGGTGGATGCTGCCTGCCCTGGCTGTGCTGCATGTGTATCTGCTGCTGGAGATTGCCGCATCGAGGATTGCGCCCATTTCGGAGAATCATTCTGGACGGAAACGACTGGTGATACTTGGCATGGGTGGGGTGGGAGTGCTCCTCGCATGGTTTGCGGAAGAGCACGCTGCGATGACCTGGTGCCTCTGCTGCCTCGTCGCGACAGTGTGGGTTATCTTGGAGGCGCTGAGCGAGCGCACGCAGCATGTGCCAAGCCTGTATGCCAGCTTCGCAGAGCGCGGCCTTCTCGGCAGGCTGGCTGGCCGGGTCTTGTATCCGGGTTGGGCTTCTGGCCTGGTCTTCACGCTTCTCCTGACCGGCCTGGCATTCGCGGTGGGAGCGGGGGTGAACCAGCGGTTCCGTCCTGCGGAGCTTGCGGAGTATCTGCGGGCGGCCGCTCTCATGTATCCCCTCATCTTCACTTCCATCGTCACGCCGGTGCTGGTGATTCTCCTTTTCCCAAGAGCGAGGCAGCCCATCTGGCTCTATGTCCTTACGCAGGCGCTCTTTGGTCTCTGCTACGTGGTCGCGAACGTCGCCGCCAATGCGCCCAATCTCGATGAGGAAGAAGCCTTCCGCTGGCTGGCGCCACTGCCCACCAGTGTGTGGTTCGTGCTCATGGAGGAAGGTCCGGACAGCCCCCTGGGGCGCTTCTATACGACGTTCACGCTGCCGGTATGCGCGGTGATTTTTGCGTATCTGGCGTTCCGCGCCATCCGGGAGTTCCAGATCATCTCCCGTCTGGAGAGGGAATCACAAGTCGCCTCAGAGGAATCCGCTGCCGCCGATCTCGCTGCGGCTTCCAGGAGTGTCTAACAGTCACGCATCATGGCCGCCGTCGCTTCCACCAGCACTGCCACCCATTCCCCCGCGGGACTGGCGGCCATTCACGCACGCATGAAAGCAGTTACCGGCGTGGCCCGGCTGCCGTTGCGCAGCGGTCAGTGGAGCGGCACCGCGGGCAGTGTGCTGGGGCAGGGGACGGGCAGCTCGATCGACTTCCAGGATCAGCGTGCCTATATGCCTGGGGATGATCCGCGCCATATCAACTGGCAGGCCTATGCACGCTCCGGGAACTACACCATGAAGCTCTACCGGCAGGAGGTCACCCCGCGGGTGGACATCCTGTTCGATGCCAGTCCATCCATGTTCCTCACGCCGCAGAAGGCCGTGCGCACCTGGGAGCTGCTGTACTTCTGCCTGGAGAGTGCGCTGCGGTTGGGAGCTTCCACGAGAGTGCACGCACTGGATGACGAGTCGAGAGAGACGCCCGTGGATCGTGCGCTCGCTTATGACTGGCCTCTGCAGGAGAAGCTTACGGGCGTCATGCTCCCCTCGCTGCTGGAACGCACACCACTGCGTGCCGGTTCGCTGCGCATCCTCTTGAGCGATCTCCTCAGTGAAGCTCCCCCGGATCGTGTCACCAATCAGATCGTCACAGGAAAGGGACGCGCTGTCATTCTCGTCCCCTTCTGCCTGGAGGAATCACAACCCGATTGGAACGGGAACATTGAGTTTGAAGAATGTGAATCCGCCATGCGAGACAAGCGCCGCGTGGAAAAGGACACGCTGACCCGCTATCACCGTGCGTATGCCACCCATTTTGCGTTGTGGCGCGAGCAGTGCGTGCGCCACGGCATCGGCTTGGCCCGCGTGCCCGCCGAAGCGGAGATTCTCGCCGCCTTGAGAGCCGAGGCCGTGGGCGCCGGATGCATCGAGATGTGACCTCCCTCCCTTGCGCAAGCTTGATGAAGTGTATTAGCTGCCGCTGAACCCGCAAAACAAACCATGAAACACTCCACTCTCGCACTCCTCGCGTCGCTGGCCGTCTCCCTGGTGTCTTGCTCCAAGGAAGACAAATCTCCCGTGGCAAAACCAGCCGCCAAGCCACAAACAAGCAGTGCCACGGTAACGGCCACGCCGGAACCGTTGAAGGGAGAACCGGTCAAGATAGTGCCGCAGGAGGAGGAACTGGAGGCAGTCACTCCTTCCACCAACTCAAGCACTGCCGCTGCTGCTGAAAAGGCGAAGCTGCAAGCCGAGCAAACCGGGCTGAAGGAACAGCAGGCGAAAGCCGCCGCAGCCAATGACGAAGCCCAGAAGGTGGAGCTGGCCAACCGCATGAAGGAAGTAGAAAAAAAAATCAACGCGCTTCCTCGCCCTGACCTCGGTGAAGGCTTCGAGGCCCGTGCCGTGGACGCGGACGACGGCACTCGCGCCGCCTTGGAGAAGCTCCTCAACAATGCGCCGAAGAACGCCCCCGCGTCCGCACCGG
>JAEYUU010000246.1 GCA_023429545.1 Verrucomicrobiota bacterium | reverse complement strand
CTCACAATGAGATTCTTCCTCTGCGGCTGGTGCGTGAAGGGCACGATGATACGGCCCAGCTTCTCATCACGCGTCAGCTTGCGTCCATCCACCCAGGCCACAGCCTCGGGCACCGGGTTGCCGTTTTCATCCAGCACCAGCAGCAGCGTGCCCGCGGGGCCGGGCTGTTGCAGCACCTGCCACTGGCCCACGCGCACCAGCGCGCGGCTGCTGCGTCCGCCGCCGATGAACTCGATGACCCATGCGCCACGCTTTCCGCGCAATTCCTCGAACGCGAAGGTCTGCCTCGTGCGCTTGAACGGCCCCGTTTCATAGGTGTGGGTCTGCTCCTTGTTCGCCACCAGGCCATCAAGGTTCATGTCCGTGTTGAGCTGGCGGCCTTGCGTCTGAAAGAAGTTCAGCGTGTTCAGCTCATAGATTTTCACGATGAGCTGGGGTGTATTCTTCAGCATCACATCAAACTTTACCTCGTCACCCGGGCGGAAGAAGACGGTGTTCGTGCTGGGGAAGAGGATGTCCACGCGATCTTTCAGCGCCTGGAACTCCGAAGGTGAAAGCAGCGAGGCCCAGCGCTCCGGGCTGCCCTGTCCGGCGAGCACCATGGCCTCTGCGAAGATGGGCTTCAGCCAGGAGGCGCGCACGTACTCGGTGAAGGGCGCGAGGGCGGCATTCACCTCGCCTGCGGTGGCGGCGCCGCGCATGAAGAGCTCCACGAAATACTCGCGCACCAGAGGCTCGTCTTCCACCACGGGGGGGCGGCCCAGCAGGGCGTCGCTGTAGTTCGCATGCAGATCCGCCACGGGCACCTGTGCCTCCGCGGCGCGCTCCAGCATTTCCTCGCGTACATAGTGCTGCTGCCGGGGGAGCTTGAGGTATTCGATGAAGCGTTCGCGATCATAGACGCCCTTCTTGCGATCGTGATCGAGGCGCTGGTACAGGGCCTGCGCCTTCAGGCTGTTGAAGGCCGGCGGCAGTGTCTTCACGTAGGCCCACACCCGATCCAGCCACGCTTCGCGCTCGGCGTCGTCATAGGTGAGATCCACATCCGTTGAGGGGCCGAGCTTGCGCAGCACCGTGCGCACATAGGCATCGTTCGTCGCGAGTTTGGGCACCTGCTGGGCAAGCTGGGCGAGTTGTTCCGGAAGAAGCTGCCGGTGGATGCCAAAGGCGCCGAAGCCGCTCGAATTCGGTGCGCGCAACTCGCGGGCGATGAATTCCACGAGATTGGGCACATCCGGCCGCTGAAGTTTCGCCAGCAGCGCGCGCGCCTGGCCGGGGGAGAGGGTCGTGCTCTCCCGCACCAGCGTCTCCAGCTCGACCTGCGAGAGACCCTGCAGCCCGTTGTCATTGATCAGCGCGTTGGCGAGGAAGATCTTCCGGGCAATGAACTGCGGATCCAGGGCGGTAGGCAGGTCCGGTTTGCGATCACGCACCTCCTGCTGGTGGTCATGGCGGATGTCCAGCTTCCGCTTGATGTAGGCGATGGTGGCTTGGGGATTCGCATCATAGCTGAGCAGCGCCTCGCGATTCTCAATCACCTCCCGTGCATGCGTGTCATCCGGGAAGCGCTTCTTCCACTGTGCCATGATGTCGGCAAACTTCGCGCCGCTGCGCGTGTTCTGGTAGTGCAGGGCGTGGTAGAAATAGTAGTCCTCGCTGCCCGGCACGAGCTCCGTGAGGACCTTTTCACGATCCGCCGCCAGGGCGAAGCGTTCGATGAATCCGATTTCATTGTCGCCGTCTGCGGGCGATGGGATGGCGAAACCGAGGGTGCCGCAGAGGGCGAGGAGTCGGAGGAGGCGCGCTTTCATGGCGGGAAGGGTTGACCGAAGGGCAGGGGGTTCCGTTGGATGCCGATATGGCATCATCACCGGGCATCACGGAGGAGTCCGGCAATCATTTGTAAAGACTTTGTCAAGGAATGGGAAGGCGTGTCATTCCACTCCATGTCTTTTGGTCATCGTGAGTGACATGACACAGGCACTTTGCCGGAAAAACCAGCGTGGTGCAGGAAATCAAAAAGTCTCACTCCATCGTGGATGCGGCCACGGGCTCGCCATGCAGTGCGTCGTCCGGCTCCACTCTCCGGCGATGGGGCCAGAGGAAGCAGAACAGCGTGCTCGTCGCCAGGACCACGGTGGCGGAAGCGGGTGACCACCACCAGAGGGAGGACTGGAAGGTAAGCATGCAGATGATGACGCCAATAGCGGCAAGCAGGATGCCGGAGAGGAGGACCTTGAAGCGACCGTGGTGGCGACACTGCCAGAGGGAGAGGAGCACCATCATGCCGGCGAACGCCCAGTCGCCCTCCGGTGGAGCGCGGTGCAGGTGCGGCACGGCAAGGGCTTGGGCAATGGCCTGCGCCTGATCTTGAGCCACGGGACCGGAGCCGATGACCAGCACCTTCTTCTTCCCCAGCACCGCGCTGGCGGTGTCAGGGGCGTTCTCTTCCAAGGACGGGGTGAAGAGCGTGAGAGCATCCAGCCTCGGCACCGCGGGCTTTTCCTGGAGCTTCATGGCACCACCCTTGTCGAGCGGCACGATGTGGGAGTCACTCAAGCCGAGGCGGCCGCCGATGCCGAAGCGCAGATGCAACGCCGTGGACGGCATGTAACGGAA
>JAEYUU010000211.1 GCA_023429545.1 Verrucomicrobiota bacterium | reverse complement strand
CTACTGCATGGTGGCGGGGATTGCCCGGACAAAAGAGGTCCTTTTTCTGCCGGGCTTTCACGGGGCCCGTCCAACAGACGCTCTTGTTGCGCTTTTGGCGCTTCCAGCGCCACGTCGGGTCTGGCCTGGCCTATGCCAGAAGACCTTTCGCCACCTCACCACTCACGTTGGTGAGACGGAAGTTCCGTCCGGCGTAGTTGAAGGTCAGCGCCTTGTGATCCAGACCCATGAGATGCAGGATGGTCGCGTGCCAGTCGTGGATGTGCATGGGGTTCACCACCGCCTTGTACCCGATCTCATCAGTCGCGCCGTAGTTCATGCCACCTTTCACGCCACCACCGGCCATCCAGATGGAGTAGCCCTTGTTGTTGTGGTCGCGCCCGTCATTGGCTTGCGCATACGGCGTGCGGCCAAACTCGCCAGCCCACACCACCAGCGTGTCTTTGAGCATGCCTCTCTGCTTCAAGTCGGTGAGCAACGCTGCGATGGGCCGGTCGGTCGCTTCGCACGCCTTCGCCAGATTGTCCTTCAACAGGGCGTGATGATCCCAGTTGGCAGGCGCGGCGATCTCGATGAACCGCACTCCCGCCTCCGCGAGTCTGCGCGCGAGCAGGCACTGCCGGGCAAACTGATCCTTCCCCTGCCCGATGCCATAAAGGTCGCGCACCTGCTCCGGTTCATCGCGGATCTCCAACACGCCGGGCACCTCTGTCTGCATGCGAAAGGCAAGCTCAAAGGACTCAATCGCTCCCTCAATTTCCGGCTGCCACCGCTCACGCTCCAGCTTGTGCTGGTTCAGGCTGCGAATGAGATCAAGCTGAGCGCGTTGCGTGGAACGAGAGAGCTTCGCGTTGGCGATGTTCTTCATCGGCGGTCCCGGAGTGTCATCACGCTTTAGGAAAGCTGCATACAAGTCTGGCAACTGGCTGCCGCCAATCCGCGTGCCCTGGCAGATGGCAGGCAGGAAGGCGCTGCCATAGTTCAACGCACCACCATTGTCCGCGGGTGGATTGAGGGTGATGAAGCCCGGCAGATTGTCGTTCTCGCTGCCAAGGCCGTACAACGTCCATGCGCCGAGTGAGGGCCGTACGAACTGAAAGCTGCCCGTATGCATCTGCGCGAAGGCCTGCGCATGATTCGGCAGGTCCGTGTGCATGGAATTGATGATACACAGATCATCCGCGTGCTTCGCGATGTGTGGATAGGTATTCGCAATCCACAAGCCGGACTTTCCATGCTGCGAGAACGGATGCGCCGGACCGAGCAGCTTCGCGCCCGCGGAGTCACGTCCGAGCGCGGCCGACTTGCCGCTGCCTTTGATGAGCTCTGGCTTGTAGTCGAAGAGATCCACATGCGAAGGGCCGCCGCGCATCGTGAGAAAAATGACCCGCTTCGCTCGTGCGGGAAAATGCGGTGCTCTCGATGTGAGTGCGTCTCCTCCTTTCGCCGCGGCCGTCTGCGCAAGTGCGGCGAATGCCAGATAGCCGATGCCGGAGGACATGGTCATCAACGCCTCACGGCGGGAAACCAGTCGCCTTGGGAAAGAGGATGCGGGCGTTTGCATGGCGGGAAGGATTGATTTGAAGATTTCAGTCAGCATTGCGGAACTCCGCCGTGGCCAGCAATGCCTGGCAGTAAGTGGCCAGTACTTCGTCATCAGCAGGCGCGGCAGATGAACTCCCCGCGACATCAAAGAACTGCATGCCGAGTTCCATCTCCCTGGCATCTGGAGCGCGGTTGAAGCACAGCAGAAAGGCGTGGTGGATGCACCCTTCCCGCGTCTTCTGTGTTTTCACCAGACGCGCCGCCAATGCCGCAGCCTGCGCCTGCATGAAGGTTCCATTGAGCAGATACAGCGCCTGCAGGGGCACATTGGTCACGCTGCGATCGCCCATCACGAGGCTGGGCTCCGCCGCATCAAAGAGTTCCATGGCATCCGGTAATGCGTCACGCAGCACCGGGAGATACACGGAGCGGCGGCGGGAACCATCCAGATCCTGCGGTATCTTCTTGTTGAATCCGATGAGCGATACGGAGTGATTGTCGAGCTCTGCCACCAGCGACCCGGGACGGGGAGAGGGATCCAGCAGTCCGGACACCGCAAGCATCGAATCACGAATCACCTCAGCATCCAGCCGCCGCTTGCTGACACGCCACAGCAGGCGGTTTTCCGGATCCTTGTGGAAACAATCGTCGCGATACGTGGAGGCCTGCCGGTAGGTCCGCGAGAGCGCGACCTCACGTATCAGCGCCTTCACGGACCAGCCGCCTTCCATGAACTTCACGGACAGCGAATCCAGCAGTTCCGGATGACTGGGCCGCTCCCCGCTGAAGCCAAAATTGTCCGTGGTCCTCACCCAGCCGGCGCCAAGAAGATGCCGCCAGACGCGATTCACCATCACCCGCGCCGTGAGCGGATGATCCGGGCTTGTAAGCCAGCGCGCCAGTTCCAGCCGCCCGCTTTGTTTCTTTCCAGGCGCTGATACACCACGAATCTCAATGACCTTCGGAAAGCCTCGCGGCACCACCATGCCGGGATGCGCGATCTCCCCGCGCTCCAGCAGGGCCGCATCCTGGATCTTCTTCGCATCCTCCACCCCCATGCACAGAGGCAATGCCCGCCCCGTGTCATCCACAGTGGCGAGCCTGCCCTCCAGGCCTCCGCCCGACCAGTAGATGCGCAGTGCATTCCCCAGCAGCTTGTTGAATTCCCCGCTAAGGTCCTTCCCCTCAAGCTGTGCTTTCATCACATAGGCTTCCTGTTCCTTCCCCTCCTTTTTGAGCTGGGCGAGATCCGTCTTCAGCTTCGCCACCTCCTTGGGCGTTGCAGGACGGTTCGGGATAATCTGCCCCGGCAAATCTGGCAGGCGGATGAGCGTGCCGCCGTTGTTGTTCTCCGAGTCGATCCAAGTACCATAGTGCGTCTTGGTACTCTTAAAGACACCGGCGAGCGCATAGTAATCCTCCATGCTGAAGGGTTCCGTCTTGTGATCGTGGCAGCGTGCGCAGGCCACGGAACTCGCCATGACCGCTCGTGTCACCGTATCGAGCTGCTCATCCGCAAGATCAGCGGCGAACTGCGCCGGGTTCATCTCGTTCAGCCCCTTTCCACCGAAAGCGAGAAATCCAGTTGCGATCAGCAGCCGTGCGCGTTCCGCCTCATCCTTTGTCGGAAGCAGATCTCCGGCGATCTGTTCCGTGACAAACCGATCGAACGGCCTGTCCTCATTCAACGCCTGAATCACGTAGTCGCGATACCGCCACGCGTGCGGAAATGTGATGTTCGATTCGCGTCCGTTCGACTCGGCAAACCGTGCCACATCCATCCAGTGCTTTCCCCAGCGCTCGCCAAAGTGCGGACTGGCCAGCAGCCGGTCCACCGTTTCCCCCAACAACCTCTCCCGAAGCTGGTGATCCTTGTTCCACGTCCGCACGAATGATTCAGCCTCCTCCACGGTGGGCGGCAGTCCGACAAGATCAAAGTGCAGCCTCCGCAGCAACACGACGGGTTCCGCATCCGGCGAGGGCGCCATGCCCTGCGCTTCCAGCTTCGCGAGTATGAAATGGTCCAACTCTCGCGTGGCCCAGTCATTCCGCTTCGTCTTCGGCAGCGAAGCATCCACCGGCTTCTGATAGCTCCAGAATTTTCTTCCTGCTTCCAGGGTGACCGGTGGCATCGAGGCGGCCTGGGCACTGGTCTCGCGAGGGTCAATCGCACCCTGCGCGATCCACGCCTCCACATCGGCAATCACGCGATCACTCAGCTTCGGTTTCTTCGGCGGCATCTCCAGATCGGGATCCGCGTGTTTCATGGCGGTGAGCAGCAGACTCTTTGTGGGATCGCCCGGTACCACGGCTGGTCCAGTCTCGCCGCCGCTGCGGATGCCCTTCTTCGTATCAAGGAGAAGTCCTCCCTTCGACTTGCCTGCCTCTGCCGAGTGGCAGTCGTAGCAATGCTCTACGAGCACGGGCCGGATCTTTGACTCGAAGAAGCTCACCGACGACGCGTCTTGCGCTTGAACAGGCACAACCGCGCCAGCCAGCGCCAGCATTCCAGAAAGCAAGTGGACTGATTTCATGGTGCCACCTCGGCGGGTTGTTCTTTCTTTTTCTCTTCGAGCCACGCCTTGGTGGAGGCGGCGGTCCATTTGTCACTGATGCAGCGCGCGCCTTCGCCCTGCTTCCACAGCATCCACTTCGGCACACCGTCCTTCAGCGCGGCAAAGGTGAGCTCGGTGGAAGACTTCCACGCAGGCATGGTGCGGCACTGCCAGCCAGGATGCACCGGCGAGACAATCTCCGTCTTGCCGCTCTCAATATCCACCACGGCCACAGCGTCGGTGTCGCTCTCCACCACAGCGACCCGCTTGCCATCCGGCGAAGCGACGAAATATCCAAGATTCGCAGGAATGTCACCCGGCGCCGTCGGGACCGGAGCCACCGTCTTTCCATCCGCGGTGACGGTATACAGAAGGGGCGCCAGCGCGAGTCCTTCGCCGGCTGCCGGGAATGCAGATGGCTGGCTGGCGAAGAGCACGCGACCATCCGGCAGCGCGATGACCCGCGGAGAGGAAGGCATCAGCGCCAGGGCCAGATTTGCCGGGCTCTGCAAGACATCCGGGTTGCCGCCTTCGCTGGTGGGCGGCGCCCTCAGCGTGTCATCAGCCTTCAGGACTTCCACGCGCTGGATGCGTTGCAGCAGGGTGTCATCCTTGCCCATCGCCGATGCTGAATACACCAACGAACGCCCGTCTGCAGTCCAGTCATAGGCGGCGCTGACTGCACTCGAGACATCCAGGCGAGCACCGCCGTCCAGCGCCACCACTCCCAGTTTCACGGACTCGCCTTCCCGCTCCACATGAAGATAGGCCACCACCTTGCCGGTGGACGAGACCTTGGGAGAATTCAATGCCCGGAGACTGCGGACCAGCGGGCGAGGTTCTCCATCCACGGCATCGACTTTCAACTTCACAAGGCAGATCTCATGCACGCGAAAGGTCATTTCCTGCTCGTGCAGGCCCTTCAGCAACTCCTCTCCCTTTGGACCTTTGCGCAGTTCTGACTCCAGCGTTTCACGCTGCGTGGCGTAGGCATGGAGGAATGCCGCTGCCAGGACCTCCTTGTCCTTCACCGGCAGCCATTCCACCACCCCAGACTCGGAATCGGACTGGCCTGAGTGGGCGGAGTTCCACGCAGCAATGAGCATAGGCAAACTCCTGGCGAGACGCTCCACATCCTCTGCTTCACCGGCAGGGATCACCGCCTTCGTTTCCGCCCATGTGGCAAAGGTCAGCACGCGATTCACCACAAGACCGCCGCCATCCGGCAGCCAGCTCACCCGGCTGGCAGAGTCATCCCCCAGCTTCAGGGAAAGCTTCACACTCGCTTCGCCATCGGCCTTGGCCAGATGCAGCCCATCCTCCAACTGCACCAAGGCATGGCTGCCATCTGGCGCCCACCAGAAGCGTTCCTCAGGAAGGCACCCGGCTAGCGCAATCGCCAGCAATGCCGTGACTAATGGAAGTAGTTTTTTCATCAACTTGTACGATCAATTGATCTCAGTTCCTCACCCGCACTGCGCGCAAGCCACCGCCATTGGGATCATGCGCGAGCCGGTAGCTGGCCCAAGGACTGTCAGAGCGCGGTAATCGCGGGACGACATTCGTCGCGGCCACAGTCGGAGACGGGGGAGTCACCGGCTGCGTCCGTCCTGCAAAGAAACCCGTCGCTCCGCTCACCCCCAGCAAAGCCACGATGGCCGCCGCCCGCGCCAGCCACGCAGGGCTCCACGAGCCCTTTTTCGCGGATGGTTCCGCAATTTCCTGCTTCCTTTCCCCATGGCCCATCTGCACGAGTTCGGGGTGTTCCAGCACTGCCTGCTCCGTGGTGGAAAGCGCCCGCAGGATGCGATCCGCCTCGGCCTGTGCCGCGGGATTCTGCGCGAGGTGTGCCGCCAGCAGTTCCGTGGCCTCGGGGGTCAACTCGCCGAAGTGCCGGTCAATGATCAGGGCATGGAGGGATTGTGCATTCATAAGCTTTGAGAAAAAAATCAGGGGTTGGTTTCCAGCCGTTCGCGTACGGCCGCCACGGCGTTGTGCAGGCGGGATCTCACGGTGCCCAACGGGATGCCCAATGCCTCGGCGATCTCCGCGTAGGAGAGCCCCTGGGAAAAGCGAAGTTCGAGGATCTCCCGCTGCATGGGCGCCAGGGTGGCGATGGTTTCCCGCGCGGCATCCACCCGGTCATCCTGCACGGGAGCGGGTGTCCTGTCTTCGGCTACCGCCGCCACAGTCTCAAAGGGGACCACCACCTCGCGCGACTTCCTTTCCCAGGCCGCCTGGCTCAGATGCCGTGCAATGCCAAAGAGATAACCGCGTGCGCACTTCAACTGGCGTCCCTCCTTCAGGCCGCGTGCCATCTGCAGGAAGGTCTCCTGCACCAGATCCTGCACCAGCACTTCCACCCCGTGACGGCGGGAGAAATAACGCGCCAGATCTCCGGCGCTCTCGGCGAAGAGGCGTTCCAGCAAGGGCGGATGGTCGGTCGTTTCCACAATTGGCGAGCGGCAGGCGCCTGGGCATACCATTACGCTCACTTCTCCGTGCCCCCGCCAAGGGAAAAGGTTCAGCCGCATTTGTCTTTTTTCCAGTTTCCCGGGGTCTGATCGCCCCGGGAAAAGAGTCACATTCCGCCACGTCTCCACATCCATCCAGCAAGACACCAATGCCATTCCCTCCATGACCTTTCTCACAAAACTCTTCGGCAAGAAACCAAACCCCACGGCTGCCTTTCCCATTCTGCCAGCTCCAGTGGCATTGGTGTGGGATACCTCGAAGGGTACGCTCAATGGAATCCCCCTCGGCGCCCCGGTCTCCGCGCTCGAGCCTCTCGGACCCTGCCCGGATATCCGCCACATTAGCAAGGCCACGACCCATTTTGGCTATCCTCACCTTGGCCTGCTCATGGACTACTCCAACGGCGAACTGGAGTTCATCACCCTCATCATCTCGGAGGATGAATACAATCCACTGGGCGAATCGAGTTCCTTTGCTTCACTCACCGTCCAGCCCGCGGGTGAAGTGCTTACCTCCGACTTGGACGCCAATACCCTGACAAGCCTTCTGGGTACCTTCGACCTCATGGACAAGGATGAAGAGGAGATGGTAGGCACCTTCCGCACCGGCGACCTCTGCCACGAAGCCACCTTCGCCCCCGGAGCGCGGCTGGTAAGTCTGGTGATTTACCGGGATGAGTGATTCAGTTCACCGCACTCGCGCTTGATGGCGAGAAAATGCCTCTGGGGAGCGTTCCTAGGGGTTGAAGTGAAGAGATTACGCCATCAGTGGCTGCGAGTGATGCCATGCCTGACGTTCCTCGCGGGAGTCACGGGATCGGCATGCGCGGTGGACTTCAACCGTGATGTGCGCCCCATCCTCTCGGAGAACTGCTTTCAATGCCACGGATTCGATGCCGCCGCACGCAAGAGCGGGCTGCGCCTGGATGTTCGTGAGGGCGCCACGTCGCCTGCAAAGTCGGGAGACATCGCCGTCACGCCGCACGCTCCGGAGAATAGTGTGGCTCTGGAACGGATGACATCATCCGACCCGGATGACCTGATGCCACCCGCGGACACCGGCAAGAAGTTGACGACCACACAGATCGAGATCATCCGGCAATGGATTAATGACGGCGCGCCGTACGCCAGGCACTGGGCCTTCGAGCCACCACGCGATGAGCCGCTGCCAGCCATGAAGCTTGCCATCTGGCCCCGCAATGAAATCGACCGCTTCGTGCTTGCCCGGCTGGAAGCAGAGAATCTCACCCCCACCCCTGAGGCGGAGAAAACAACACTGCTGCGTAGAGTCTCTCTGGATCTGACGGGACTGCCGCCCACACTCGCGGAACTGGATGCTTTTCTCAGCGACACCGACCCTCGTGCCTTTGAGAAGGCCGTGGACCGGCTGCTCGACTCACCCCATTACGGCGAACGCATGGCCGTGGAGTGGCTGGACGCGGCACGGTATGCGGATACCAATGGCTACTTCGGTGACAAGACACGCCAGATGTGGCTGTGGCGCGACTGGGTCATCGACGCCTACAACCGGGACCTGCCCTATGATCAATTCACCGTGGAGCAACTCGCCGGTGATCTGCTGCCCAACGCGACTACGAGCCAGCGCATTGCCACGGGTTTCAACCGGAATCACATGGCGAACAATGAGAGCGGCATCATCGATGAGGAATATCGCGTGGAGTATGTTGTCGACCGCCTCGACGCCACCGCCACCACGTGGATGGGCCTCACCTTCGGCTGCGCCCAGTGCCACGACCACAAGTTCGATCC
>JAEYUU010000121.1 GCA_023429545.1 Verrucomicrobiota bacterium | reverse complement strand
TCATCGTGCAGGTGATGGCCGAGGTGCTGGGAACCTGGCTGCTCGCATAGCCTGAACCGGGCGTCTATATGCCCAGGAAATTCTGCACCGAGCCAAGCCTGTGAAAAGGATGCTGCGTGGCGAATGGACTCACGACCCGGCCGGGATGCGAAAATCTCGTGAGAGGATATACGGGGCCTGCCGGAGGCAGCGCCGGGCGCACCTCCACCTTGGTGGGATAGGACTTGATGGAAGGATCAGGGTACGGGGTCGCAATGCCAGAAACCTGGGGAGGCTTCACAGTGGTGATCGGCGGCTTGGGCACCACAACGATCCGGCCTGGGCGATGCACTCCATTGCCAACCTGAGGCCCTGCAGGTTTGGTGTAGGGCTTGGAATAAGTCTTCACCTTGGCCCCGCTCGGCTTGTTCACAATCGGGGGGTCTGCCACGGCAGTCGTCGCCAACGCCATGCCTGCAAGCAGGACCAAATGCATGCGCCAGGGTTTCAAGGTGAATGGCGCCATCACAAGGCCACCAGAATTAGACCGCCAATGGTTCATGGTGTGAATCGGTTCGTAACCTTGATACCAGATCGCGCGAGCTTAGACAATGCTGCGGCTCTCTTCGCCAAAAATAGTCCGGCCTTTTTTTCCAGAGCTATTTCACTGCCAGCAGTTTGCCAGGGGGGCTTCACGAGCCTCATTCTGTTCACGTTGAGCAGTATGCACACGACAATCTTTCCACCGCGGTTGCTTTGCGGACATCCACTCTTCCCAACCACCTTTTGCATTCGCGTCCCGGATTCCCCGTCCATCAATTTCTCCGCGCACATCCTCGCCGGCCCACTTGTTCTCACACGCGTAACCAGTTAAGATCGCGACGCCGCTGGACCGTATCGGCGGCATCTGTCCCTGCCCTGCCCTGCCATGTCCTTTTTCGAGAATCCCGCACGATGGATCATGATCTTCCTGGCCCTGGCCTTGGGAGCGCTGGCCTACTGGATGTCCTGGGCGTTGGATCGCATCGAACTGGCCATCGTGGAGAAGAAGCAGGCGGTCGGTACGGCGAAAGTCAATGCCCCCTTGCCCACGACCATGCAGCGGCTTTCTCCAGCGGACTGGCAGGGAGGACGGCGGTTCCTGCGTCCAGCCTCCGATGAGGAAGCCTTCGCCCAGGGGCCTTTTGAGAAGGAAGACCTGGCAGGCGTGGTGGAAACAGGAATCCCCATCCCGGCTACCTCCGCCGATCCTATTGTGGCTGCATTGATCCAGGCCGGCACAAACGCCCTTCATGCATTCGATGAGACGCGCGCGGAACGCTGCTTCCGCACTGCCGCCACAGCCGACCCGCAGTGCGCTGGAGCCTGGCTGGGCCTTGCCATCGCCAGCGAAAGGGAGCCAGGCAGGGGCATATATTTTCTCGACAAGGCCGAGGCAGCCACAGGCAGGACTCCGGCGGAAATCGGGTGGATCACCGCCTATCGTTCCTTCTTTGCCGCTGCGGAAGCGGGGGATCTCGCGGGCCGCCTCGGTGGACTGGCGGGCGCGTTTGACTCCATCGCCTCCGCGCAGAGCCAGGATCCCGCGGCAAGACTCTTTGCCATCCGCTACCGGATTCTGGCACATCATCTGGTGGATGCGACGCTCCCCGATCCCTCCGCGATGGACGCCCTGCTGGAGTCGCTCGAGAACTCCGTTGGGAAGGCCCAGATTGCCAACTATGGAGTTCTCTTGTGGCTGAAGGTGGATGCCCGTCGCGCCCTGCCCTACGCGCAGCAACTCTTCCCCAACGGGGCTGTCACCTGCCGCCTCGCCGCCGCGCCACGCGAGGCCCTCAACGACTGGGGTCAGGCCAACGAGCTTCTTTCCATCTCGCTTACCAAGCAGGTGATCGATGCTGATGATTTCGAAAATCTGCGCCTCCTCGCTTGGGCACTCTTTCATCAGGGAAACACCGAGTCGGCACTGAATCTCGCCACCCTCCTGCGGAAACTTCCGCGCCGCCCGCTTTTCGGCCCGGAGGGCCAGCCAGACGTCGATCCGGGAGAGGGGTTCATTGAAGGACGCCGCCTGCGGGCGCAACTGCTCATGGCCGCAGGCCGGTGGGAGGAACTTGCCCGCTCAGATGCTCTCACGCCGCTGGAAGAGGCAGGCTGCCGGCTCGCCATGGCGCAGACGCACTACTGGCGAGCCATCGCCTTCGCGGCACAGGGATTCGCCCAGAATGCGAACGACCAGCTCGATCATCTGCGCAAGATCACCCGCGAGATCACCGAGAAGACCTCCCTGAATCACCATGCTGAAGTGGCCGAAGGCATGGCGCGCGGGGCGGAGGCGTTTATCGAACTCGCGGGCGGGCACGTCTCACCTTATGTGGATGACATCGCGGACGTGCCCGCGGTTGCGCTTGCTCCCTTCATGCTCAAGGCGGGCGACCGTGTCCAGGCCGGGCAGCTGCTGGAGAAGGAAATGGGGAATCATCCCGGCTCGGTGCCGATCGCCGCCATGCTGCAGGCGATCAAAGATGGCCAGACCCCGGGCATCCCAATGAAGAGTGAATCCGAACCGCCCTCTCCGAATTTCTCCCTTGCCGCGCCAAATCCTGCGCCCGGGTTCACGCTTCCCGATGAAGCTGGAAATGTGGTGGGTCTGGAAAAATGGCAGGGGCAGCCTGTCATCATCATCTTCCAGGCTGGCGGTGCACGCGCGGAAGATGCGGCCCCGCTCAAGGAGCTGAAGACTCACGCGCCCTCCTTCGCGCATTTTGGCATTCCCATTGTCGTCATCGGCACGGAAGAAGCCGCCATGCTGCTGGAGGCTCTGGGGCTCACGGGCACGCCGTCCCCGAAATTGCCGTTCGAAATGCTTGCCGACCGGCAGCAGTACGCCTTCAAGGCGTGGGGGTGCTACGATCACTTCCTGGAAAAACCCCTGCACGGCGCTTTTCTGCTGGATGGTCAGGGCAGCATCCTCTGGAGCAATGTCTCAACCAGGTCCTGTGTGCAGCCTGAGTATCTTCTCCTTGAATCCCAGCGCCTGCTGTCCCTTTGGAAGGAAGAAACCCCACCTGCAGACAAGGAAAGCGCAGATACCCAGCCGGCAGGCACGGATGCCGCCCCCGCAAGTCCTGCCGAAGCCCCGAGGGCAAACTGATTGACGCCGCGTGCTTCAGCGGGGATCCAGGGTGAAGAAGGCGGTGTCCCCGATGCTCTCTCCAGATGGGGCGCGGGTGAGCCTCTCGAACTGCTCCGCCCAGGAACGCATGGCGTATTCCGCGTGTCCATAGGGCCGGAAGTCGCGCAGAGTGTACAGGGTCATGCGGTCCGCTTCATTGTCCGCGAACTCGCATATCAGCTCACCCGTGGCGGAGTTCCGCACCTTGCCTTCGATGGCGACATTGCCCTTGGTGAACATGCCTCCAAGTCCGGCCAGCGGACCCACGAAAAACTTTGCGGCTGTCTTCACGACGTTCCCCTTGGGGCTGGTGGGGTTCAGTTCCACGAGCGCCAGCTCAAGAGTAACCGAGCGCGCATTGGGCTCCGGCGTTACATAGAGCATTTTCTATTTAATTTGTCGCTTATTGAAGATGGTGTTAGAGTGGGCTCATGAAGAGCTACAGCTTGGATT
>JAEYUU010000081.1 GCA_023429545.1 Verrucomicrobiota bacterium | reverse complement strand
GTTCTCGATGAAAAGCGGCCGGATCTCCGCTTCAAAAAAAGCGGTGTCCTCCACTTCCGCAGATACAGGGGACACCGGGGATACTGTGGCCAGCGCCAAGGCTGTCAGGAAGCCTCCCCTTCTCAGCCGTGGTGATGGCCGAGGCGCATTCATGGTCCTCCAAGACCTTCCTTGCAGGATTGATAACAGTCGGTGGAGTACCATGCCAGGCGGATTCATACGCTCGCGAGCGCCGCATTTTCATACGGTTATATCGGGGACCTTTCTTTCCCTTCGGGAGCGCGACGGCGTGGTTCCGGCACCCGCTCGCCACGATCATCTATCCCGCTTGATGGCACGCCGCAGCATGTTCCATATCGACAGACAGCAGCCCCATGCGGCCCTCGCGCGATCCTGAAGTTTCACGATTGCTAAACCTTTGCTTTGCAAGATTAACATTTTTGTTAATGTCACCCATGCGACCGCAGGAGGATTTTGAGAACCAAGCAGGAATGCTGGCCCGCCAGATGATTGAGGCAGACTTCGTGAATCCTCCGGGCCTTGCCACCCTGGCCAGCGCCTCCGGCATCAGCCCGTTTCAGATGAGCCGTCTGTTCTACCGGGTGAATCAAATCACGATTCCCCATCTGATTCGCAAGCTGAGGACTGACCGCGCAGAGGTACTGTTACGGACCACCAGACGGTCCATCGGCCAGGTGGCGGTGGAGGTCGGCTACATGAGCATGTCCGCTTTCTGCCGGGCCTTCTTTAGGGAAAAGGGCAAACTGCCGAGCGAGATGCGCCGCGAATCGCCCGCTGCCGCGAGTGCCTGCCTTGGCGCCTGACCGGAGGCCCATCCTCCGAGGCGCATGCCCGCCAGCCACCTTCTGGTTGAAATGCTCCAGTGAAATGGCCCGCAATCGTGGGCAATCAAGGTAACAACAATGTTAATGGCGATTGCGTGTGTTTGGACAAATCATGCATGATGGAGTTGTCCGAGTTTGAGGTGCAGGCAGTCACGCGGGTGGCCGACGTGATTCGGAGAAGGCCAAGACTCGGCCGCGATGAAGCCGCACTGGCAATGATGGTAGGGATGACGCCGTACCGCCTGACGGTATGCTTCCAGCGTCGTTACGGCATGCCGCTTCGCGCCTATGGCCATCTGGGTGATTTTAGCCGGGAAGCCGCGGGGAATTGGGTGCTGCTCGCCATCTAGGGCGAGCCAACCCTGAATGTAGGTCCGCCGAACAAATGCCGTGCGTGGCCGGGCAAGCCCGGGCACCGTGGGCATTGCGTTCCACCGTCGTTGGTATTATCAACATGGTCGAGGCCGGAATTGCCAAGGTTGGTCCCTGAGATGTCAACAGACTGCCGCCAGCAGAGAAGTGCCCGCACGCATGAAAATCCTAATCGTGGAAGATGACCAATGCAGCCGCGACTTGCTCGAGAAGGGGCTGCAGGAGTCGGGCTTCGTGGTGGACACGGCCGGGGATGGGACGTCGGGACTGCAGGCGGCCCTGGAGGGTATGCACGACTTGATCGTGCTGGATATCATGCTGCCGGGACTGGATGGCTGGCATGTGCTGGAGGGACTGCGGGGCAAGGGCGTGCCTGCGCCGGTGCTCTTCCTCACCGCGAGGGATTCCGTGCCGGACCGCGTACGGGGTCTGGAACTCGGTGCGGACGACTATCTGGTGAAGCCATTCGCATGGGCGGAGTTCCTGGCGCGGGTGCGCACGCTGCTGCGCAGAGCGCCGGTGACTCCCATGGACGTGATCAAGGTGGCGGATTTGGAGCTTGACCTCTCGCGCATGAAGGCACGGCGCGAGGGGCAGCTAATCGATCTCACCGCAAAGGAGTTCCAACTGCTCTGTCTGCTGGCGCGGCGTACGGGGGAAGTGGTCGCTCGCACCACGATTGCGGAGCTGGTGTGGAACATTAATCCCAACACCGATTCCAACGCGGTGGATGTGGCCATGGGACGGCTCCGGCGCAAGGTGGATGAACCCTTCACCAAACGGCTCATCCAGACGCACCGTGGACTGGGATACAGCCTGGAGCACAGTGAAAACGCCTGACAAAACCCCACCGCCGCCACGGCGGAAGCACGCGATCGCTCTTACCACGCGTCTGGTCGCCGGGTACATGCTGGTGGCGCTCCTTTCCTTCTCTGCCGCCGCCGCATTTTTGTATCACCGGCTGTACCGGAGTTTCGCCATAGAGGACACTGAGTATCTCAACGCTCACATCAATACCCTCCGTGCTGAGCTGGCCAAGACCCCCGCGAAGCTCTCTGTGGCCCGGGAATTGATTGTCAACTCACATACGCATCGCAAGATGGAGGCCCTCTACGGCCAGATCCGCACGCGTGATGGCAGGGTGATCCTGGAGGCGCCCGGCTTCGCGGAACTGGTTCCGGATGCTGACGCCTTCCCCGCCCCCGTCCGGACGAATCAGGATGTCAGTCAGGCGAAGTACTATCGTAAATCGCCCTCATCTCCCCTGATGCTGCTCGCCTCCGCCATGGTGAAACGTGAGCAAACGAATGGACTGCTGCTCTACCGGGTGGCGCTGGATGTCGGCCATGTGGACGAGTGGATGCGGATGTTCCGCCATGAACTCATTTGGGTGGTGCTCGCGGGCACGGCGCTCTCCGGCGCCCTGGCATGGCTGCTCACCAGGCAGGGCCTGCGCCCCCTGCACCAGATCACCGCCGCCATGAGGCGCGTGGGCGCCAGCGGTCTGGATGAGAGACTCGGACACAATGCCTGGCCCAAGGAACTGGCGGCCACGGCAGATGAGTTTGACCTGATGCTGGTGCGTCTGCGTGATGCTTTCCGCCGACTCTCCCAGTTCTCCGCGGACGCCGCCCATGAGTTCCGCACGCCACTCAATGGCCTGATGATCTCCACCAGCCTCATGCTTTCCCAGGACCGCGAGAATGAGGAATACCGGCAGGCGCTCGCCTCGAACCTGGAACAGTATGAGCGGCTGAAAAAGATGGTGGACAGCCTGCTCTTCATCGCCCGCGCGGACAACGCAGAGGC
>JAEYUU010000053.1 GCA_023429545.1 Verrucomicrobiota bacterium | reverse complement strand
CGCCTATGTAGAGCGGAGTCCATCCTACTATGTGGAGCGTCCCTATTACCGGGACTACCGCTATGGCTCCCGATATCGGAACTACGACCATGGCCATTATGACGGCTACTACCGCACCGGCGGTCTCCAAGGCGTGCGCAGCGAAATTCACGGCGCCCGCGCCGATCTGCACCGCGCCCTATTCCACTAACGCCTGAAGGCGGAGGTGGAAGCGGCATCGTTGAGATGGATCACTGGGGCGTGATGCGGAACCCTTCCGCGCCACGCTTGCAATACGATGTCGTTACTCAAATCACCAGGCATCAAGGCAACTTCGCATAAGCCGCAAAAGCTTCCTCGATCTTCGCGGAAGCTGCGTCGCCTTCGTGGAAAATCAGGCGGTGGCGCAGCGTCACGGAGTCGCCCGGCTTCAGCGTGAAGGCGCCGTCCGCGGCATCCTTGTTGAGGCCCTTCGTGCCAAAGGGATTCGCGGTGAAAAGGCCGTAGTCACGCACGTGCCACGGGGTGGGATAGCGGAAGCTCTTGGGGTGGTTCAGCATGGCCACGCCATAGGTCTTGCCCTGCACGGGGCCGTAGTAGGCGCACCACTTCGCATTTTTGCCCCACGCCTCCACATCCTTGTGGCCCTCACTGTTCACGATGTTGCCGCCCTTCTTCCCTTTCTCCGGAGTGACTGCCATGCTGGTGGGCACGCGGATGCTGAAGCCGGCGTCCTTCTTGTCCTCGAAATGTACGGGCACATCCGTGGCCTTGAAGGTCACATCGTAATCGATGACGAAGCGGCCATCGATCATCTGCAGCACGATGGTGCGCACATCTTCGAACTCCTTCTTTCCCTGCGGGTTTGTATGGTCCGTAACGGAGACGAGGGTGGCCTTGTCTCCTTCGGCCTTCAGCGTGGTGAACTCACGATGTTTCTGAAAGCCCACCTTCGGAAGCCGCGCATCACGGGTGGCCTGCTTCATTTTTGGATCCTCGAACGTGGAGCGCTCCGCCCAGGTGTCGAAGCCATTGGTGCCCTCATGTCCGAGGCAGATGCCGCGGTGGTGCGGGTGGTCCCACTGCTCGCCCTCCACCTTCTGCATGGGGTACGCACGCGTCATGGGCACGCCGCCCGGTGGTATCACGGGGTAGAGGTAGGGCTTGTTCGCCTGATCCACCACGTACTCCGTCACCAGCTTGCCGTCGTACTTCACGATGGCGCCGCCGGTGGCGGTCTTTTCAACGGTGAACCCCTTGTCCGCCGCCTGAGCGGTCAGCGAGACAAGAGCCAGCAGGAGAATGGTAGGAAGGGCCGAGAGCTTCATGATGGGATGAGAGGAGGCAGGAGCCGGAACTCTGATATACGCGGGAGGCGGGAAATTCTCACGTCATTCCACAATCATCACACCTTTCATCACAAGATAGTGACCCGGGAAGGAGCAGATGTACGGGTAGCGGCCCGGGTCCTTCGGCGCGTGGAAGCGCAGGGTCTCCACCTCACCCTGCTTCAGCATCTGGCTGGCCTGCATGATTTTGTCCGACTTCGGCGTGAAGTTCATGCTGGCCAGCGCCTCGGGTTGCTTCGCCATCTCAATGGCGGCGAGGCCCACCTCATCCTCCGCGCCGGGCTGCAAGATGAGCAGGTTGTGCGGCGTGGCATCCGTGTTGTCGAAGACCACCTTCACTGGCGCGCCGGCCTTCACGGTGAATTCCGTGACGGTGAAAAGCATGCGTTCCGGCACGGTGCCAATCTTCACCACGGTGGGATTCAGCTTGTCGAAGGGGTCCGGTTTTTCCTTGGTGCGTTTCTTTTTCGGCTCGCTGTCGGCGTAGAATTTCTTCAGGTCCTCACGCGCCGAGACTTTTGCGTCGGCGCTCCACGCGGGCTTCAGGGCATCGAGCGAGGTGCGCAGCGCATAGGTGGTGAAGTTGTCCATGGGGTGCTTGAGGAGATCGAGGGCGGACTCGGCGGAGTCCTTCACCGGCAGGTAACTGGCCGTTATGGCTGCTTCCAGGCGTACGAGTCCGCTGGGGTCGTTGGTAGCCTTTCGCAGTTGTTCGAGATTTTTTTCCGTCCACGTCCAACGGAGTTGGCGCACGGCTCCCGCACGCACATGCGCACTGGGAGAATCCAGAAGCTGCGCCAGCAGCGCGCGGCGTTCTTTGGCCCTCCCCGGCGTGGGTACAAACATCCCGCCATCCACCAGCCTTACACACATCACATCCGGTGACAGGTCATCGCCGAGACTGCACGCCTGATACACCCATAGCGCCTCCAGCTTGTGATGCTCAACATCAGGATCCTTGGCATCCAGCGTTGCCACCCAACGGTCCAAGGCCTGCTTTACCTCGGTCGCATCCCTCATCCGCAATTCCATCTTCGCCGTATACCGTGTGCGGTATTCATACGACTTCAGCAGGTCGAGCAACTTCTCCACGGGCTCGCCAGCAATCTTCGGCGCTTCATTGAGCGGGCGCCCCTTCGCCGTGACACGCCAGATGCGGCCCGCAGTCTTGTCGCG
>JAEYUU010000190.1 GCA_023429545.1 Verrucomicrobiota bacterium | reverse complement strand
AAGAAAAGCAGCGCCTCCGCGCCCATCTGCAGCAGATGCACCAGCAGGTCCCGGCGCAGCACATGGGCGACCTCATGCGCGAGCACGGCGCGCATCACATCCGCCGGCACACCGGTGACGAGTGATGCGGGAATGATGATGGCAGGCCGCCAGATGCCCACCACTACGGGGGAGACGATGGACTCACCCATGCGCAGCGCCACCTGCGTGCGGCAGCGGAGCATCTGCCGCACCTTTGCCAAATCCTCCAGCCATGCCTCATCCTGCAGAGGCACCGTCTCACGCCGCAGCCGGCTGGCGGAAACACAGGCGCGCGCCACGCGGAAGAATCCGATGAGCACGCCTGCGCCCCACGCGAGCTGCACCCAGTCCTGCCAGGTGAGCTTCACACGCCACGGACGGGCCTGTCCCTCACCAGAGATGGCGTGCACCGTCTGCTCGCGAATGTCCTCAATCACACTGGCCAGTCGCTCTGTCACCGGCGGTGAGTTGTAGGCCATGGAAGCCTGCCGCTCATGAGACTGCGCCAGCACGGCCCAGGTGGTGAGCCACGCCAGCACCGCCAGTAGAAGGGCGCTCAAGGCAATGCGATATCGCAGTGCCGCAGCACGCGCGGCCAGGAATCGCAGGACCATCCACACCAGCAGCCAGAGGAAGCCTGCCTGCCACAGGGAATGCAGCAGTGATGAGAGAAGAGGATTCAAGTTCATGGCCTCACTTCCCCGTCCTTTCCCGGTAGTCCTTGATGACCTTCTCGATTTCCTCGAGTTCGGACTCGTTCACCTTCGTGTTCTCCAGGAGATGCAGCACGGCATTCGCCGGCTTTCCTCCGCAAATCTTCTGCACCAGGTCGCCGAGGTACTGGCCCATCACACTCTTCTTCGCCTTCGCCGGGCGCCAGCGATCCGTCACGCCTTCACGGGAGCGCTTCAGCAGGCCCTTCTTGTCCATCTGCTGCATCACGGAGAGGATGCTGGTATAGGCCCGCTCCTTCCCGTCGGGCATGTTCTCCAGCACCTCGCGTGCGGTGGAGGGGCCGCGCTCCCAGAGCACGGAGAGAATCTGCATTTCCAGTCCAGATGGCTTCATACGGTGTGCACAGTACCTACTGTGTTCACCGTAGTTGTGTCAATGATTTCTCCATCGTCACGAGGCGAGCCGCTAGGGCCGCCGCGCCCGGCGCGTATGCAATACGAGGGTGACTCGTGTCATATACCTTTGAGGTCCCCCACTACGGTGACTTCACATCACCATGTCCAGACCCCGGCACTACGTGCCCTGCATCTCACGGAACGTGGTCTGTGCTCTCTACCGTCCCCCGCCTCATGTTGAGGGTGAACGAGTTTTTGTGGCTCGGGGAGGGCTAGTGGCAACAGATTCGTCCAAGTTTATTGTTGTTCGATGCCGTTCAAGAAGGACTCATCGCAACCATTTTCCGACGTCGGCGGTGTGAGCTTATTCAAGCCGTTCGCTGGCGAACGACTGGCGGATCGACAGCCTGTTTACTTTATCAAGCGCGCACTCGAACGCCGTTTGCTTGTGCATCCAGACCCATTACGCGAAAGATCTGGTCACGTATTGACAGGTAGTCGGGGCTGTCCAGGTCCCGTGGGCGCGGCAGGGCAACGGTGACGTCCTTAATAATGGTAGAAGGTCGCTTGCCCATCACAAGCACGCGATCGCCAAGTTGCACGGCCTCCTCAATGTCATGCGTGACAAATAGGATGGTTTTGCCCTCGGCCTGCCAGATGCGTATCAGATCCTGCCGCATCTTCAGGCGGGTGATGAAGTCCAGGGCTCCGAATGGTTCATCCATGAAGAGGACGTCCGCCTCTGCGGCAAGTGCTCTCGCAAGCTCCACGCGCTGGCGCATGCCGCCGGAGAGTTGACGGGGGTAGGCCTTCTCGAAGCCTGTCAGGCCGACCATCTCAATGTAGTGCTCCACCTGTCTGGCGCGCTGCGCTGCGGACTTGCTGAGCAATCCGAATCCAACATTTTCGCGCACCGTGAGCCATGGAAAGATGCCATTGTCCTGAAACACGAAGACACGCGAGGATACTGGGCCATCCACAGCAGCGCCTTCCACAAGGACGGTGCCGCGTGTCTGCTTGAGGAAGCCGCCTACGATATTGAGTAGCGTGGACTTGCCGCAGCCGCTGGGCCCCACGATGCAGACAAACTCCCCCCGGCGCACATCCAGCCGAACATCCTCCAACACGTGGATGACGTCCTCGTAACGCTTCCCGGGGAAGTTCATCCAGAGCTCCCGGACGCAGATCACGGTCGAAGATGCGTCTTCCGGCGAGGTGGAGACTGTGGTTCCGTCTATCATCGTTGCTCGATACCCCATTTCACTTCATCGAACTTTTCAAGCTGCCTGACGAGAAGATCCAGGCAAAGGCCGACGGCGCCGATGAGCACCATGCCCGACACTACCAGATCGTAACGTTTACCGGCGTTGCGCGCGTCAATGATGAGATAGCCAAGGCCTGAGTTCACCGCGATCATTTCCGCGGCCACGACGACCATCCATGCCACGCCGAGCGCGATGCGGACGCCCGTGATGATTTGGGGCAGAGAAGCAGGGAGTATCACCCTGCGAAAGAGCTGCAGGCCGCTGATTCCAAAGTTCCGCGCCGCGCGCAAATGCACGAGCTGGATGTTCTGGACTGCGGCCATCGCGGCCACGGTGATGGGGAACACGCTGGCGAGAAAGATGAGAAACACCGGCGCGGTGTCCTTCACACCAAACCAAAGGATGGCTACGGGTATCCAGGCGATGGGGGAGATGGGCCGCAGGAACTGGATGAAGGGGTTGATGGCGGCATGCGCGGTGTGAAACCAGCCCAGCATCAGCCCCAGCGGCACTCCCACCAACACTGCCAGGCCAAAACCCCAGGTCACCCGGAAAACAGAAGCCACTACATAACGCATCAACAATCCCTTCTGACCGAGTTCCACGATGCCGCGCGCCACCTCGAATGGCGTGGGGAAGAGATCGCTTCCCGATCGGATCACCGCGATGTGCCACAGCATCAGGAAGAGCATCGCGGCAGAAAGGGGCAGCAGCAGAGTCGCGGCGGGAGAGAGCCTGCGATTCAACATCGAAGTGGACGGCGCATCACTCATGCAGACTCAATGTTGAAGATCTGCCTTGAAATCCGGGAGCCGTACGGTTGCGGGCTCAGGTGCGAAGCGATCATCCACGTAGTCCTCAAACCGCACCGTACCCGCGATGATGCCTGCCTCCCTGGCGAGGCGCTCGATCTCTTCAAACTCGGGCCGGAGCGGTTTCAGACGGCTGAAGGTTACGCGGTCCGGCGGTTTGCTGAGCACGTAGCTGAGCAGACGGGGGTTTTGGTTGTAATAGTTCTTTGCCACGAACTGCGCGGCATCCATGCGGTTGTCCATACTCTGGTCGATCCACTTGCCGCTCGCCGCGATGCCGTTGACAAGGCACTGGATCTCCTCTGGGCGGTCCCGGATCGCGTCCTCATGCACGGCCAGCACGCATGAGATGAAGCCCGGCCATACGTCTTTGGCCTGCCAGAGCACGCGTCCGTAGCCATCGAGCTCCGTCTGTGCCATCAAGGGCTCGCCAGAGGTGATGGCATCGACGGCACGGGTCAGCAGGGCGGCGGGCATGTCCGGAGGCGGCATCTCCACCATCTTGGTGTCATCCAAGGTCATGCCGGCCTTCTTGAACTCGCGGTAGATGATGAGGCGCTGGTTGGCATAGCGTCCTGGCACCGCGACGGTCTTGCCCCTCAAGTCCTCCGTCCGGAAGATGCCAGAATCCTTGTGCACCATGACCGCTGATCCGTCGCGGTGCCCCAGATAGACCACCTTGATCTTCACCCCCTGTTCACGAAGCGCCATGGCCATGGGCGCCAGGATGAAGGCTGCCGGCATCTCCTGGGGACGCCCAAGAAACATCTCCTTCAGTTCCGGCCATCCGCTGAATCGCATGGGCTGGAAGAAACCCTCCCCCTCCGTTTCGCGGTTGATGAAGTCCGTGACAGGGCAAGTCAGGTGGCACGTCACGGGGAGGAATCCCACACCGAACTTGGTCTCATTGCGCGCTGAAGCTCCAACCCGCGCGTTCTCGAACCAGTGCAGATTCAGCGATCCATGCAGCAGGGTGACA
This sequence comes from Verrucomicrobiota bacterium, assembly GCA_023429545.1. Lineage (GTDB taxonomy): Bacteria > Verrucomicrobiota > Verrucomicrobiia > Verrucomicrobiales > Verrucomicrobiaceae > Roseimicrobium. Next base: position 690 of record JAEYUU010000190.1, on the reverse strand, counting down.
ATCGTCACCCACACGATGCTAAATACGAGCAGGGTGCTCCTGAGGGACATGGCAGGTATTCGTCCGCGTGTATGCCTGCTTCAAGGTGTAATCTTTCGAAACACCATCGTCCGGGTGAAGGCCGCGTGTGGTTTTCCATCCACTTCCACATAGGCGCCGATGAAGAGGTTGAGCCGGGGGCCGGACTGTTTGGGAACCAAGTCGAAGTCTCTGCCCGCAGAGAAGTGCACCCGGGTTCAGTCACAGTATCCCCCACCACTTCGATGGTGAAGAGGGTGATTTTGCAGACGACGCACGGAGCAAGTGAGATCAGGGAGGTTTGTTGGATTTGATCGCCTCGCGACTTTGTCACCTGGCGGCACTCACCTTCCCCCTCCCCATCCCATCTCCTCACCGCCGTCGCTCCTCTTCTGCAACGATGCGATCCACGTTTTGCTTCTCGAGCACCGACAGCTCTGCAGTGATGCTGCCTTGATCGTCGGTGGTGGCGAAGTACCAGGGCTGTTTACGGAAGTAGGCGGCGAGGTCGCGCTGCTTGAACTGGTAGCCATGGCGCGCGAAGGTTTCATTGCGGAGCCGCTTGAGCCCGTCCGCGGAGAGCGATTGGAGTTCCTCCATGGCGATCTCTCGCGACACCACATCCTGCCAGGTGGGTGTTGTGGTCCGCACACCCTCGTCCCGTCCGGAGGC
>JAEYUU010000783.1 GCA_023429545.1 Verrucomicrobiota bacterium | reverse complement strand
TGGAGGCCGGGGAGACGCCGCCACCGGCGGTGACCATCATCTTGTTTCAATCCATCCCGAAGGGCTCCAACATGGATCTCATCATTGAGAAATCGGTGGAACTCGGTGTGAATGCCATCGTGCCCGTGTTTTCGGATCGCACGGTGGTGCGGCTGGATGCGAAGGACGCGGCGAAGAAGCAGGAGAAGTGGCAGCGCTTGGCCGTCGAGGCCTGCAAGCAGTGCGGGCAGAACTGGCTGCCTCAAGTGAGTGTGCCGGTGTCGTTCGACGCAGCATGGAGACAACTTCCTTCGCATGACTTGCGCCTTATCGCAGCCATCCAGGAGGATTCACGCACTTTCAAGGACACGCTGGCCTTTGTGCGTGGTCAGCAGGGATCAGGAAGCATCCACTCTGTGCTCATGGCCATCGGTCCGGAGGGGGATTTCACTCCAGAGGAATATGCAGCCGCACGTGGTGCGCACGGCTGTCTTCCGGTGAGTCTCGGCTCCATCATCCTCCGCGTGGAAACCGCGGCAATGTATTGCCTGAGTGTGCTCAGGCATGAGTTGGGCTGAACGTCCCCTCCGCGAATCAGGGAGTTGAAGACGGGTTTTGAACCGGGATGAAAGTCCCGTCGGGGAAGGTATACCCTCCGTTTCCCAGAGTGCCTGTGACCATTTGACCGTTGATTATCCTCTGAATGGTGGGTGGAAGGGCCACGTTGCCAACAACGACGATGTTGTTCACGGATGTGGCCAAGAACGGCACGCCCGTGCCAGCCTGACCCCCGTTGTAATTGTTGCCAGTCACGACCAACGATCCTCCTGAAATCGTACCAAAGCTTCCTCCCGAGAGGATCAGCGTCCCTGTTCCGGTTTTGATGAGGCCCACTTCTGAATTGCCGGAACCACTTGAGTTTCCGCCGGAGGAACTGCTGCCACCCGCATAGGCAGCTCCCCAGCCTTTCAGGTCGTTGAGGAAACGCTGGGCCTGCTGAGCGGTGGTGAGGGTAGTGGTACTTTTCACGCGGGAGGGTTCAAAGCTGATCCCGGTCTGGATGGCCGCATTCTGACGATGCACGGGCTCAAGCAAACGCTCCTGCAGATGACGGCGGCGGGGGGTGAAGGATTCGGCGGCAGGTTTGCCAAGAGGAACTTCAAGGCGCACGCTCACCATCCAGTTGTCTTCCACGAGGTTTTCGTCCTCGTACCACATGCCAGCAAGCACAACGGCTGGCACGGGGCGAATTTCCACGCCAGCCTTGAATCCTTCCACGTCGGCGGAGTACAGGAGGGCGCGGCCCGACGTATTCGTCTCAAAGCTGTAATAGCCACCGATCAGGCGGACATCGAAGTACTTGTCCAACCCGGGAATGAGCAGAGCCAGCTCGGCATCCCAGCCTTCCATGGGCTCTTCAATGATGTCGATGGTGCGGGTGGTGGCACGGATGGCGGGACGCCCTCCCGAGGTGGTGGGAGTAAGTGTCGTAGCATCGAACCGGCTGATGCTTTCACCGTCCGTGAGGGGAAGGTAGTAGTTCGCACGAAGTTCGAGGTAGCGCGTACCGGCTTCCACGCCGAAGCCGAGTTGCCAGAGGTCTGAGTCATTGAACGTGCGCTTGTAGTCGGTGAAGACGTTGGCGCCGACGAAGAGTCCTTCTGCCAGGAGGCCCGAGACGGGATTGCCACCGCCGACGGGTTCGTTGCTGAAGAGGTGGCGGAAACCGAGCCCGAGCGAGCCTGAGAGTTCCCCTTCCTCACCCCAGGTGAAGTAGGGTTCTGCAAAGAACAGGGATCCGCCCATGGTGCCGTGCTGGCCCATATTATCCCACAGGGGCTGCACCAGGAAGGCGCTGCCCTCAGTCATGTTGTCGTTGGTGTTGAGGCCAAGACCCAGGACCGTGGAGGTCGCATCAGGCGGTGGCGCAATGGCGGCTTCCACCGCTTTGGGTGAGGCGGTTCCTCCAGCGGCCGCGCTGCCAATCAGGAACAACGACGCTAGTGAGGGCAGGAACGTATGGGGGAGTTTCATCAGAATCAATGGGGGTCTGCGGCACAGAGCGAGAATTGAGCCTTATGCAAGTAAGCACTGCCATTATTTTCATGACAGGAAGATTGGATTTGATTGGAAACAAAAGCATGACGCCCTGCCCCTGCTTGCTAGACTGAGGCAATCGTGGGGGACACACTGGCACAGCACGAACGCGCGGTTCTCGACTGGCTGTTTGGCACCCAGTCCCTCGGCGTGAAGCTGGGTCTGGAGAACATGTCCAAACTCATGGACGTGCTGGGCCTGCCCAAACCGGGACAGAAGTTCATTCATGTGGCTGGGACCAATGGCAAGGGCAGTGTCTGCGCCTTCATCCACAGCTTGATGAAGGCCGCCGGCGTGAATGCCGGGCTCTTCACTTCCCCGCACCTGGTGCATTTTCATGAGCGGATCCGGAGCGCGGAACGGGAGATCTCCTCAGCGGAAGTGGTGCGCGGCCTGGAATCCCTCAAAAAGATCTGTGAAGAGCTGGACCCGCATCCCACTTTTTTTGAACTGACCTTCGCTTTGGCGATGGACTGGTTCCGCAGGCGGGAGCTGGAGTGGGCCGTGCTGGAGACTGGCATGGGTGGCCGCCTGGATGCCACGAACGTGATCACGCCCGAGGTGAGTGTCATCACCAGCATCGGGCTCGATCACCAGGAGCAACTTGGCAACACCCTCAAGGAAATCGCGGCGGAGAAGTCCGGTATCATCAAGCCGGGTGTGCCGGTGGTGACGCTGAACCAGCCACCCGAGGCGATGCGCGTGATTTCTGAAACAGCGCGCGCTCGTGGCTGCCGCCTCACCATCGTGACCACGCCCCTGCGTGGTTATCGCATCGGTCTGTACGGCCAGCACCAGCTCTGGAATGCATCACTGGCGGTGGCAGTATTCAAGGCGGCTGGATTCCAGACGTCCGAGCCGGTGGTACGCCATGGAGTGCAGGATGTGGAGTGGCCCGGTCGGTTCCAGCAATTCGAGCAGGAGCGCATCATCCTTGATGGCGCGCACAATCCCGCGGGTGCGGAAACGCTGGTGCGCACCTGGCACCAGGCTTATCCGGGAGAGAAGGCGGCCGTGGTCTTTGGCACGGCCACGGGTAAGGACGCCCGGGGTCTCATCCGGGCGCTGCAGCCCATCGCGGAGCACTGGCATTTTACGCATTTCAGCAGCCCCCGTGCCCAGTCCCTGGAGCACCTGAATCACGAGCTCGATGATCTCTACCGCAGCGGTGTGCCCTGTAGCACGCACGCCACCGTGGAGTCTGCCCTGGCCGCAGCGCGTACGCGTGGTGGTCGCGTGCTGGTGACCGGCTCACTGTACCTGGTGGGTGAAGTGCTCGCGCTGCTACGAGGAGAAAAGGACCTCTTCCAGCGCAGCGCGCAGTGATGCAATGTAGCTCCGGTTGGGCCTAGAGCATTTTCTATTTAATTTGTCGCATATTGAAGATGGTGTTAGAGTGGGCTCATGAAGAGCTACAGCTTGGATTTGCGCAAACGACTGGTGGCAGGCCGGCGGCGGGGCCAAAGCGCCGAA
>JAEYUU010000782.1 GCA_023429545.1 Verrucomicrobiota bacterium | reverse complement strand
TGATCACCCAGCGTGGTGGCCTCGCCCTTGCTGGTCGTAATCGGCAGGTTCATGTCCACGCTGATCTTTGCCATCTTCTGATCCTTGCGGAACTGGGTGATGGTGGAACCGAACAGCTCGCTCTGCTCCGGGCTCAGCCAGAAAGCCTCGGTGATGTGCTTCCTCAGCGCGGCCTCATCGCCACGCTTGCCGGCCTCCAGCGCACGGATGTAGCTGACGAGCCCATTGAAATCATCCGCCGTGCCCAGCGCGGCCGAATCCTCCTGCTTGAAGTTCTTCGCGGCGGCTTCCAGCTCGGGCAGGAGTTTGGTGAGATAGTCCGTGTTCGCGTTGCGCAGGCCCCACACCAGCTTGGCCTCGGCAAGGAGCTGTGCGGGCACGCCGGCTTTGGCCGCCTCCTCCGCGGCCTTGGTGAATTCCTCCAGGGTTGCTTCGGAGTTGAAAAGTTTCTGCGCCTGCTCCTCGGACACCTGGGCTTGCAGTGCGCCGAGACCGCAGACAGCGGCAAGGACAAAAATGGAGAAAAGGCGCGTGCTCATGAATGAATATTCGGAGGGAGGGACGAAAAAGTCGAAGAAAATCGATTACGCAGGAGGTCCGCCCGGAAGGAAGTGTTTTGAAGAATCGGGGCGATTTCTCGTATCCTCTGGCCATGCCCCGAAACTTCCGCCTGCTCGCGAGCGGTCGCATCTCCACTTTCGTCGCCGTCATTCTTCATGCGGCGGTTTTTGCACAGGGCCAGGATGATCACCTGGTGCGTGCCAGCGAAGCTCTGTCCCCGAATGCACAGATGCAGGGCTTCACGGTGCCGCAGGGATTCAGCATCCAGCTCTTTGCGGATGAAACCCTGATTGGCGGCAAGCCCATCAACATGGCGTTTGATGCGCGGGGTCGCCTCTGGGTCAGCAGCACGCGGGAGTATCCCTACGCCGTGCCCAAGGACAAGTGGTCGCCGGACACCACTGCCGCGCCCGGCTCGAAGGACAGTATCCGCATTCTGGAAGATACCAATGGCGATGGCCGCGCGGACAAGGTCACGGTGTTCGCCAATGACCTGAACATCCCGACCGGCGTGCTGCCGTACAAGAATGGCTGCATCGCCTGGAGCATTCCCAATATCCTCTATCTGGAGGACACGAACGGCGATGACCAATGCGACAGGCGCTCCATCGTGCTGGGTCCGCTCGGTTATGAGAAGGACACGCACGGCATGATCTCCAGCCTGCGTCTCGGGCTGGATGGCTGGGTGTATGCCACGCATGGCTTCAACAACACCAGCCATGTGAAGGCCAAGGATGGCTCCACGCTGGACCTGCACAGTGGGAATACCTTCCGCTTCAAACCGGACGGTTCACGAGTGGAACTCTGGACCAGCGGGCAGGTGAATCCCTTTGGCCTGTGCTGGGATTCGATGGGGAATCTCTACTCGGCCGACTGCCACAGCTCTCCAATCTACCAGCTCATTCGCGGCGCGTATTACCCCAGCTTTGGCAAGCCGCATGATGGACTCGGCTTCGCGCCGGTGATGTGCGAGCATTCCCACGGGAGCACTGGCATTGCCGGCGTGGTGTACCTCGATGGCGGAGTCTGGGGGCCGGAATGGGACGATCACACCTTCCTCGGCAATCCTGTGACTTCGAAGGTGAATCACGACCGCATCACCTTCAGCGGCACCACTCCGAAAGCCAACGAGGAGCCGGACTTCATCACCAGTACGGACCCGTGGTTCCGCCCGGTGGATCTACACCTCGGGCCGGACAGTGCCTTGTATGTGGTCGACTTCTACAACCGCATCATCGGCCACTACGAGGTGCCGCTGGATCATCCGGGTCGTGATCGCGAACGTGGGCGCATCTGGCGGGTGGTGAAGGAGGGGCACACCGGTAAGCTCACCGAGTGCAATCTCGCAGGCAAGAAGGCGGGCGAGCTGATGCAGGAACTGGCGTCGCCGAATATCACGCGGAGATATCTTGCCACGGAGGAACTGGTGTCGCGCATCGGCCGACCTGCGCTCCAACTGGCGCGCAATGAGCTGAACCCTGAGATCGGCCCCGATGGCACCACGATACCCGGACAGTTTATAATCGATATCAATTGGAACGAAGCGCGCATTCAGCATGTGCATGCTATGTGGGTCGCATTTCGACTTGGAGATGAAGCCCTGCCATCCCGCATTGCCAGGGGCTTGATGACTGGCGGGATACGCCAGGAAGGTGAGGCGGAAAGGCTCTCCGTCGCATGCATCACCGCTATCGCGGAAATGACCACACTTTTGCCACGACAGGAGCGTTTCGAGGGAGACACGATGGTATGCGATGTTCAGTTTGACTCGCGTGGCTGGCATTCCATGAGAGCGGGTGGCCTGGCGCTGGTGCAACATCCACCAGCGTTGGATCCTGCGCCCGAACTTGTGCGCATGATGACAACAGAGCAAGGCCGCCAATCCCACCTGATAGCTGATTCCAAGGACCCCGCATTGGTGCTCGTGTGGCGCATGGCTGCCCGGGCCTGGTTGTCTCAGCCGGGAGCGTTCGCGAAGTTTGAGCAGCTTCACTATCGTTTCGGCCGTGTGCATGATGAACTTGCCTTCATTGCCTGCTCCATTCCCACCAGCGAGTCCGCGGAGTGGCTGCTGAAGTACGTGAAGGAAAAGGCCAGTGCCACACCTGACCTTCCCACCAAGCTCACGCACATCGCGAAGCACCTTCCATCGGCACGCGAAGCCGAACTCATCACGCTGGTGCAGGAGCACTTCAAGACAGACATCGACGGACAATTGGATCTTCATCAGGCCATTCGTGAAGGCCAGAGGAAGACGGGCACCAAAGCGGGTGATGCCATGCATGCGTGGTCTGAGCAACTGACCCAGAGGTTACTGGTCGTGCTGCAGCAGGAGAATACCGGTTCATGGACACTTGCCACCCCGCCCACAGCCACAAACCCCAACCCGTGGCACGCGAAACTCACCAAGTGCAGCGACGGGCAGAACCGGACGTTGCTCGACAGTCATCCGCCCGCCGGAGAGAAGCTCACCGGCACCCTGCGCTCCGGGACCTTTGACCTGCCGGATCAAATCCGCTTGTGGGTGGCAGGCCACAACGGATTCCCCACGGCAGCATCCCACGGAAAGAACTTCGTCCGCCTCGTCAAGACTGATACAGGAGAAGAACTGGCGAAGGCCGGGCCGCCGCGCAGTGACATTGCCCAGCAGATCGTCTGGAAGTTTTCCGACAAGCCTGGGAAGGGATACCTGCCGCGCGACAGCGGCAAGGTATATCTGGAGCTAACCGATGGTGATACAGCGAGCGCTTATGCGTGGATCGCCGTGGGTGGATTTGAGCCTGCTCTTCCCATCCTGACCCTGCCGGAGAATACGGATCGACGTGATGAACGCATCCGTGCGCTGGCACAACTCTCCCGCGAACAAGGTCCCGCGGGCGATGCGATGACCTTCCTCACCAAGCTCACCCCGAAGGCAGGCTACAGCGCCGCCACACGCAGCGCGATCGCGGAATGCCTGGTCAGCACGCTCCCAGATATGCAGTACACGCTTGTCGCGCCATTGGCCTCCGATGCGGAGCTTGCCACCACGGTTTTCGCCGTGCTGGATGCACCGAGGAAGGCGGCGGAGGAACTGGGCAAGGCCTTCCGCACACTGCCCTTCCGCGCGCAGGTAAAGCTGGCCACGGCCATGGCTGGCACGATCTCCAGTGCGGAGCAGCTTCTGACGCTGGCACCGGCACGTGTGCTGGCCGATCCCTTGGTGAGCGGCAAGATCAAGGCGCTGAACGCTCCCACGATCGCGAAGCGGCTCGCTGACGCCACCGCCAACCTCCCGCCCACGAACGAGGCCGCGAAGACCATCATTGCCGCGCGGTTGAAATCCTTTGCCACAGCAAAGCCGGATGAGAAGCACGGACAACAAGTCTTCCAAATCAACTGCGCCATCTGTCACCGCATTGGCGTCACCGGCAATCTCGTCGGCCCGCAACTCGATGGCATCGGCGCGCGTGGTGCGGAGCGCTTGCTGGAGGATCTGCTGGATCCCAATCGTGCTGTGGATCCCGCCTTCCGCCTGCATTTCGTGAAGCAGAAGAACGGCAACCTCATGACCGGCCTCTTCCGCCGTGAACAGGATGGCGTGCAGTATTTCGCGGACGCCGCCGGGCAGGAGCATCCCATTCCGAAGGGCGATATTGTGGAGGACCAAGTCAGCGACTTCTCCCTCATGCCTGCCGGTTTTGGTGAGCTGATCCCGGAGAAGGATCTGCATGATCTGCTCGCTTATCTGCTGGCAAGGAAATGAGTTCAGTACACTCGAGTGAGTCTATCCCCCTCGATGCTGAAGCACTCTCAGGGAGTGGGGACATTCCTTGACACGTGCGCCATGGATTGAAGAAATGTTCGTCAGGAGACGTGCGGCGTTTCGGGAACGAGGCGTTTCCGTTCCTTGGGCCTGTCACGCTATGCTGGATGCGTTAGTTGCCCTGCCTCCTCCTGAAAAACGCCGCCGCATTCTCACTGGTCGTCCGCGCGAGTTCTGCCAGGCTCACGCCGCGGAGATCGGCCACAAAGGCCGCTGTCTTCGCCACATAGGCGGGTTCATTGCGCTGTCCGCGATGCGGCATGGGCGCGAGGTAGGGGCAGTCCGTTTCCAGCATGAATCCCTCTACCGGCACCGCCTTGGCGCATTCCTGGATGATTTGACCGTTCTTGAAGGTGACGATGCCGGTAAAGCTCACGAGGTGTCCCTTTTCAATCAGTGGCAGCGCCTGATCCGCCGTGCCGGTGAAGCAATGAAACACGCCACGCAATCTGTCTGACCACGGCAGCACGTGCGCCACAAGGTCATCAAAGCTTTCGCGATTGTGAAGCACCACATTGAAGCCCATGTCCGCGGCAAGGGCGAGTTGCTGCTCCAGCACGAACGCCTGGTGCTGTTTCCACTGCGCTTCAGAGAAGCCCTCCGGGGGCTTGTGATAGTAATCGAGACCGATTTCGCCGATGCCCACCACCTTGGGATGTTGCGCCAGGGTGCGCAGTTCCTCAGTGAACTTCGCATCCGTCACCGTGTCCGCATCGCAGGGATGGATGCCCACCGTGGCGTACACCTCCTCATACGTGTCCGCGATCTCCAGCACCTGCTTCGCATCTTCCAAGGTGGTGCCGATGCAGATGATGCGCGAGACACCCGCTTCGCGCGCGCGGGCGACGATGTCCGGCACTTCCGTGGCGAATTGCTTGGAGGCGAGGTGGGCGTGACTGTCCGTGAGCATGAAAGGGATGGGTGGAGCGGGCTTTGTCTCAAGCCGCGTTCCTGGATTCCCGCAAGGCTGGAGTGACTCCCGCTATTTGTTTTCGACAGCAGGTTCCGGCCTGGATGCGTCCGGCGTGGCGGGCGTCGGTGCTGCTGTGGGCGGCTCCGCCGGCTGCGCCTTTTTTGTTTCCGTCCTGGGTGCGGTCTCCCTCTTGAAGGGCGGCGGCTCCGGCGGCAGATCCCAGGCGGTAAGCCATTCGACCTTCTCCAGCGTGAAGCCCATGTCCATCAGGCGCTTCTCCATGTCCGGCAGATGCGCGGCCCCGTAGAAGATGCCGAACTTTTTCTTGTCCAGTGCGAGGTGAATCTTCAGCACTTCCAGCGCGACTTTGTTGCGGTCCGAGATGATTACCGATCCCTCCGGGCCTTCCATGCCGGACATCACCGTTTCCACGGAGTCGAACATGCGGCCCATGATGCGCTTCAACTCGGTGGCGCTGTCGGGGCGGCACAGGATTTCCAGTATCTTGAGCAGGCCGGGATCCTGGTAGCTGGACTTCGGAGCGGTGGCCTGCGCCTTGGCCATGCGGAGCCAGAGCTGGAGGAAACCTTCACCGCGTGCCTCCTTCCGTGCGGCAAAGGCACGCGCGGTCATGTCTGCATGCACGAAATTCGGTCTGGTGTAATCAACACAGTTAATCTGCGCTTCCAGTTTCAGCGTGTTCTTCAGCACATCGTACATCGGGTTCAGCCAGCGCAGCTTCTCCCGGGCGGCGGACTCAGCTTCATAGGTGGACGAGGCTTTTGGCTCGTCATTCTTC
>JAEYUU010000739.1 GCA_023429545.1 Verrucomicrobiota bacterium | reverse complement strand
GGACGTGATCCGTGCTGTCATGGAGGCTGGACGCGATGACATAGCCCTCTACACGGGCAACGATGACAACATTCTTGCGGACCTGCTGACGCCATATGCCTTTCACGGGAAGACACGCCGCATCGTGGGTGGTTTGCTGGGCCACTGGTCCGTGTGGACACAGCGTGCCGTGGAGTACCACGCGCGTTGTCGCGATGCTGAACCTTCCACGGATCTGCTGCGCCTGGGTGCGGAAATTACCGACTGCAATGCGGCTTTCTTCGATGCGGCAAATTCATTCCATGGCTGCATTGCCGGCATTCATGAGGTGCTTCGCCGGCAGGGATTGCTCGAAGGCATCTGGTGCCTGGATGCAAGCGAAGGCCTGAGTCCAGGCCAGATGGAGGAGATTGCTCGTGTCCATCAAGCATATCCCCATCTCCATGATGACGAGTTTGTCGCGGAGCACCGTGATGAGTGGCTGCGGGGTTGACGAGGCGCATCCGAAGCACCTCATGACCGTGGCGTAAAAGTATTGACGTTTCGCGAGCCTTCTGCGCTGACTAGCGTTGAACGCTTCCTATCCTATGTCACCCTATCTTGCTGAAGTTGTGGGCACAGCGCTGCTCATCCTTTTTGGCGACGGAGTTGTCGCCAATGTCCTTCTGAACAAATCCAAGGGCCAGGGTGCCGGCTGGATAGTCATTACCGCCGGGTGGGGGATGGCGGTCATGGTGGCCGTCTACTCAGTGGGCACCGTCAGCGGCGGACACCTCAATCCTGCGGTCACACTCGGGCTTGCCTCCGTGGGTGAGTTTGATTCTGCAAAGGTGGCGGGATACATTGCAGCGCAAATGCTGGGTGCCATGATTGGTGCCGTGCTTGTGTGGCTGGCGTATCTGCCACACTGGAGGGAAACCTCCGACCAGGGCGCAAAGTTGGGCATCTTCTGCACTGCGCCTGGCATCCGCCACACCCCGGGAAACCTCATCTGCGAAATCATCGGCACTGCGGCGCTCGTGTTTGGCGCGATGGCCATTCCCTCGGCGAGCAACCTTACCGCCGAAGGCTGGTCCACCGGCTTTGGCCCCATGCTGGTGGGGTTGCTGGTTTTTGCGATTGGCCTGTCCCTTGGCGGGCCCACGGGCTATGCCATTAATCCCGCGCGGGACCTTGGACCGCGCATCATGCATGCGCTGCTCCCCATCCCCGGGAAAGGCACCTCGGACTGGGGCTACGCCTGGATTCCCGTCGTGGGCCCGGTAGTGGGTGGATTGCTCGGGGCCGCGCTGCACGCCATGCTTTTCCACAAGGAACACATCCAAACCGCGACCAGTTTCTGACCATGCCCTATATACTTTCCCTTGATGCCGGCACCACCAGTGTGAGAGCCATCGTTTTTGACCATGACGGTCAGATCAAGTCCGTGGCACAAAAAGAGATCCGCCAGATCTATCCCAAACCCGGATGGGTGGAACATGATCCCCAGGAGATCTGGTTCTCCCAGATCGCCGCGGCGGTCGAGGCGCTGGGACGTGCCAGAATTCGTCCCAGCGATATCTCAGGCGTGGGTATCACAAACCAACGTGAGACCACGGTGGTGTGGGATCGCCATACGGGTGAAGCCATCTGCAACGCCATCGTCTGGCAGGACCGTCGCACCGCCGGCATGTGTGATGAGATCCGGGCTGCCGGTCATGAAAAGATGATCCAGCAGCGCACCGGCCTGCTCATTGATGCGTACTTCTCTGCCACGAAGGTGGCATGGATGCTGGAGAACATTCCCGGCGCCCGCAAGAAGGCGGAGGCGGGCGACCTCATCTTTGGCACGGTGGACACCTGGTTGATCTGGAAGCTCACGAGTGGGAAGAACGCGCACGTGACGGATCCGAGCAATGCCTCGCGCACGATGCTCTACAACATCCAGACGGGTGAGTGGGACAGGAAGCTTTGCAAGCTATTCAACATTCCCATGAGCATGCTGCCGGAGGTGCGCTCATCTAGTGAGGTGTACGGAGAGATCAGCACCTCCCTGGGATTGCAGGGTGTTCCCGTGGCGGGTATTGCAGGGGACCAGCAGGCGGCGCTCTTTGGCCAGATGTGCGTGAAGACGGGCATGAGCAAGAACACCTATGGCACCGGTTGCTTCCTGCTGCAGAACATCGGCGCCACGCCTGTGATCTCGAAGCAACGGTTGCTTACCACGGTCGCGTGGCAACTGGGGAAGAAGCGTGAGTTTGCCCTGGAGGGCAGCGTCTTCATCGGCGGAGCAGTGGTTCAGTGGCTGCGTGATGGATTGCAACTGGTGCGCTCAGCGCAAGAGGTGGACATGCTTGCGAACTCCGTGCCGGATAGCGGCGGAGTCTTTCTCGTGCCCGCCTTTGCAGGTCTCGGCGCTCCACACTGGGACGCCTACGCGCGTGGCACTATTGTGGGGATCACACGTGACACCAACGCGGCCCATATCGCCCGCGCGGCGCTGGAGGGCGTGGCATTCCAGATTGCCGATCTCATGGACGCCATGGTGGCGGACACGGGGAAAAAGCTGCCTGAACTGCGCGTGGATGGCGGCGCCTCGAAAAGCGAGCCACTCATGCAGTTCCAGGCGGATCTGCTCGGCGTGCCGGTGGTGCGTCCGGTCGTCACGGAAACGACGGCCCTCGGCGCCGCTTATCTGGCTGGTCTCGCCGTTGGGTTTTGGAAGAATACCGGTGAGATCTCAGGCCAGTGGCAGGTGGACAGAATCTTCGAGCCCAAGATGCCGCGCAGCCGGGTTGCGGAAATGCGCGCACGATGGACGGAGGCGCTTGGACGTGCCAGGGGATGGGAAAAGAGTGACAGCGCTTCCGGTAACAGATCGAAGACGGTAAAGGGCAGAGGAAAGACAAAGTCCGCCGCGAGGAAGAAGTCCTGAGCCGTCAATCTTGATACACCATGAACAGAAGTACCCTTCTGCAGCAGGCCCGCTCACGGAAGGATCCGTGGGACATGATCATCATTGGCGGGGGCGCCACCGGGGTGGGAGTGGCGGTGGATGCGGCCACTCGTGGCTACAGCACCCTGCTGTTGGAACAGCACGACTTTGGCAAAGGGACCTCCAGCCGCAGCACCAAGCTCGTGCATGGTGGGGTGCGCTATCTGGAGCAGGGGAATGTCTCTCTTGTCATGGAGGCGCTCAAGGAGCGCGGCATCATGCGGCAGAATGCGCCGCATCTGGTAAGCGAGCTGCCCTTCATCGTGCCCAGCTATTCATGGTGGGAAGGACCCTTCTACGGCATCGGGCTGAAGCTTTATCAGATGCTCTCAGGCAAGTATGGGTTTGGGCCGTCCCAACTGATCTCGCGGGAGGAAACGGTGCGCCGCCTGCCGAATGTGAACCCGGAAGGGCTCAGCCGTGGTGTGATCTACTATGATGGGCAGTTCGATGATTCGCGCCTGCTCATCAATTTGGTGACCACTGCGCTTGAGCAAGGGGCCAACCTTCTGAACTACGCGCGCGTGACAGATCTGACCAAGGGCGCGGATGGCACTATTGAAAGTGTGTCCTGGCAGGACATGGAAAGCGGTGAAACCTTCAACTCTAGAGCGAGTGTGTTCGTTAATGCCACCGGCCCCTTCACGGATGATGTGCGCCGCATGGCCGAGCCGGAGACTGAGCCCATGATTTCCCCCAGCCAGGGCGCGCACATCGTGCTGGATCGTTCCTTCCTCCCGGGAGATACGGCCATCATGGTGCCTCACACCAGTGATGGTCGTGTCATGTTCGCCATTCCCTGGCATGGACACACCCTCGTGGGCACCACGGACACGGCCGTCGAGCAAGCGTCAGTGGAGCCCGTGCCGCTGGATCAGGAAATCGAATTCATGCTTGGCACGGCGGCGCTCTACCTCGAGAAAAAGCCGACACGCGCGGACATTCTCAGCGCCTTTGCCGGTATCAGACCGCTGGTGAAGGCGGGTGGGGGGAAGAACACGGCTGCGCTTTCACGGGACCACACCATTCATATCGATCAGAGCGGGCTGCTCACCATCACTGGCGGGAAGTGGACCACCTACCGGAACATGGCACAGGATTGTGTGAACCATGCCGCTATCCTGGGAGATCTCCCGGATCGTGAATGTGTGACCAAAACGCTGAACATCCACGGGTATCATCCCCATTCGGAAAAGTTCGGCGCCCGCTCGGTCTATGGATCAGATGCGCCACACATCGAGGAGATCATCACCGAAAACCCATCACTGGGTGCCGTGCTGGATGAGGCTCTGCCCTATGTCGGAGCGGAAGTCATCTGGGCCGCGCGGCACGAGATGGCCCGTACGGTGGAAGACATTCTCTCCCGCCGCACACGCGCTCTTTTTCTCAATGCAAGAGCGGCTCTGCGCATGGCTCCTAAAGTCGCGGAACTGCTGGCCAAAGAACTCTGTCGCGACACGGCTTGGCAGTTCTCTCAAGTCGAGGAATTCAAAGCGGTGGCAAACGGATACCTGGTGCATTGAGATTTTTTTAGGCGCCATCATTCCCATGTCGGCACCGTCAAGAAGATATGGCCCGGCATTGTGATACCTATGATTTTCCAGGAGGGGCCTTCGACCGTTAATTCCTACTTGATCTATGTAGATTGAATCTTAGAATTCGTCACCACCACCCATGAAACTCACCAAGAAAGGCGAATATGCCCTGCGCACTCTCATCCAACTCGGCATTGCCGAGAGGTTAGGCAGGGATGTGGTGTCCGTATCTGACCTTTCTGACAGTGAGAATCTGCCTTACAAGTTCATCGAGAACATTTTGCAGGAACTGCGTCGTCACGGTTACATCGAGAGCAAGCGTGGCAAGGAGGGCGGCGCCAGGCTCGCCAAGCCCATGAAAGAAATCACCATCGGGGAGGTCGTGCGCCTCATCGATGGGCGTCTGGCCCCCATCGGCTGCGCCAGTGAGACGGATTACTCCCGCTGTACTTGCCCGGATGAGACCCACTGTGGCCTGCGCATGCTGATGATTGATGTTCGCAATGCCATCGCGCGCATCCTCGACAGGTACACGCTGGCCGATGTGGTTTCAGTCACGCTGGGCAAGATGGAACGGGATGGGGTGGAGATGCCCTACGCCATTCCCGAAGACAAAGGCTCCCGCAAAAAGTCCAGTGTTCGCATCACCAAGCCGCGTCGGGTCAAGCACGCGGATC
>JAEYUU010000736.1 GCA_023429545.1 Verrucomicrobiota bacterium | reverse complement strand
GGTACCCGCTTTATGCCTATGTGCGGCGGCAGGGGCAAAGTCCGGAGGATGCGCAGGACCTCACGCAGGAGTTTTTTGCGCGTCTGCTGCAGAAGCAGTGGATGCACGCCGCAGAGCCTTCGCGAGGACGTTTCCGCACCTTCCTACTGGTGGCGCTGAAACGCTTTTTGCTCAACGAATGGGACCGCGCCCGCGCCCTGAAGCGCGGCGGCGCCGTGCAACACGTGGCGCTCGACGCCGATGATGCCGAGGAGCGCTTCCTCAAGGAACCTTCTCCGTCCGCCACCCCCGAGCGGCAGTTTGAGCGGCGCTGGGCTCTCACCCTGCTGGACCGTTCCATGGCCACGCTGAAGGATGAGTATGCCAGAGATTCACGCGAGGCGGAGTTCGACATGCTGAAGGAATACCTCTCCGCTCCGCGTGGTAGTATTCCCTATGCGGACATCGCGACGAAGCTGGGCATCCCACCCGGCACCGCCCGCGCTGCCGTGCATCACCTGCGCCGCCGTTTCGGTGAACTCTTCCGTGCCGAAGTCGCCGACACTGTTTCCGATCCTAACGATGTGCACGAAGAGGTGAGGTACCTGGCGGGACTGCTGGGCGGGGAGTGAGGAGAAGGAGCCCTCCAACCCATGTGCTCTGGTCGGGAAACTAGGTTGGGGGCACAGCGACCGTTCGTCTCCCCGTCCCGAATGAGGAAGAGTGGGCGGCACCCCTCGCGGCTCTCTCAATGGGTTCGAATAGTTCTAGGGAGTCCAGCTTCTTGCATTCGGTCTAAATATTATTTCATGACTTTATCTAGTTTTTCTGGCAATCTGATACTTCTGTGGAATGAAATGAATCAATCTGAGCAAGCCAGGAACCCTGCCGCACGCTGCTGAAACGAGACCTTGATTGTGCCCGTCACGCTCCTCCCTGCGATGTCCGCTTCTGCTCCTAACAATACCCAGACACCCCAAGGCATCCCCCGGCTGACCCCGGCTCGCAGCGCGGAGTTGGAGATGATACAACCCTTTGGGCATGACGTCTGTGCGTACTGGCGGGACGCTGTGCACGACTCGGAAGTGCCGATGAATGAAGGAGCCCTGCAGTCTCTGCGGGTCTTGGAGTCCGAGGGTCGCGTGACCCTGCTGAACGCTCCCCGCGCCGGCCATGGCAAGACGCATCTGCTGGGCCGGGTGGCACGACGATTGGAGGAGGATGCCATCGTGGCAGGTCTTCCCTGGACCTCGCTGGAGGGACTGGGCTGGACCGCGAGCGGTCGTGGCATCCTTCAGGATCTCTCAAAAGCTGGCAAGCGACCGACCCAGCTCCAACGCGTCTGTGGCGGGGTGCTCGCCACCCTTTTGCGCCGCCTGATCCAGACCGGGCGCATCCCCAGTACGGACCCGGTGCAGGCCCTGCGGGTGCTCTCGCAGGATCCGATGGACCTTTTCCTGGAAGGACGGACCGCCAGCGTGATTGGCTCATGGTTCCGCCGGCACTTTGAGCAGCTCGTGAAACCGCTCGCGGAGTGCGCCGGGCCGGATGGCTCAGAGGCCATGGAAGGCTGGCTGCGTGGCCTGTTCCACTATCTGGAGAATCCCAGCGCCACCGCCGTGGCGGCACTGGAAGCACGGCTCGAGAAGGATGGCGCGACGGAAATCTCGCGTCTGGTACGGCTCATCACCGCGTGGAAGCCGCTCGTGCTGGTGGCGGATCACATGGACGGACTTTACCGCGATCCCGAGGCGGGAGTGGCCATCGCGCGCATGGCGCTGGCGTTCGTCTCCATGCCCGGCGTGCACGTGGTGCTGAGCATGAACCAGGATCTGTGGGAGACCACCTTCGGAGGTCAGCTTCCCAGCGCGCTGGAGGATCGGTTGAACTCATTCAGCGTGCCCCTCCGCGGTCCCACTCCGCAGGAGGCACACGGGCTGATCACCATGCGCCTGCAAGACGCCGGCGTGGAGGAGGCTCACGCGCGCGGATTCCTGAACTTCCTGGATCTTGATCGGTTTTATTATGGCCGTGCCGTAGGTAGCGTCTCTGTTCGCGGCCTGCTGCGCCACGCAGCTCAAGCCTGGCGCCACTGGTTGCAGGCGGGTGCACCGCTGGCCACGCATCAGGCTCCCCCTGCGCCGCCGCCCATCCCCGAACCCTCGCCGGCGCCCGCGACCATTCCTTCCAGTGGATTCTTGCTGGAAGACATGCCGACCGAGAAAGTCAGCGGGGGCACTTCCCCGGCAGCCGCTTCAACTTCTACTCCCACCCAACCGCCACAAGAGGAGGAGACCTTCCCCTCGCTCACCTTCGACGAAGACGAGGGCGATGCGGAAGACGATGAAACGCTGAAAAAGCTTGCCGAGCATCTCGCTCAAGATGCGGGCGGTCGTGTGGTGGATCTCTCCACGGGCCCAGGCATGCTGCCCCATGCAGAGCAGACGCCGCCGCAGGTGATTAATCTGCTGCCAGTAGGCCCAGCGAGCCAGCCTGCTCCGGAACTTTCCGGGACGCCGCCCCCGCTCCCACCGTCCGCGCAGTCAGCCCCTGCCACCGAGGCAGAAGCCGAATCCAGCGCCTCCACGATGGCCGCACCCGGTGATGCTGCGCCGGAAGAGTTAATCGAAGGCACGAGCTTCCAGCGCCTGCGTCACGCGCTCGCGCGCATCAAGCTCTCCACCGGGCAGGCCACCGTCACGACGGATCCGCAATATTTTCGCACGCGGGACTCCGGTCCTGTGACCACCTCGGCAAACGGTGGAGCATCCTCCAAGAGGCAAGCTCCCGGATCACCCTCCGAAACATCGTCCGTGCCGGTCTCGCAGATGCTGTCCCGCTTCGAGGAGGCGCGTCAGGAAATTTCACGTTCCGGACGCGCCGCGCAGGTGGAGTTGCCGCTTCTGGGCGATCTCGTGCGCCTTGCCGGGAAGCGTTTCCCCGTGGTGAACTACGATGAAATCGAGCTGCCCGGTCTGCTGGGAAGCTCTGTGCCGCGCTGGACGCTGCAGGGTATGGAGATCATCTTCGGGCTGCAGGAATTTGGCGACACCCGCTATTGGCGCACCGTGTCCACCTATGTGGCGGGCCGTATCGCCGAACTCCAGGTACTGGCGATGCAGAGTGGCGAAACTCCGCCGCAGCTCAAGCTGGTGGTCTTCAAGGGTGACCTGGAAGGACCCGGCCTGGCCACCCTCCTCCAGGAAGAAGTGATCCCTTCCGCCCTGCGCAACCAGGTGGATACCGTGCATCTGGACGCACGCCATCTCGCCAGCCTCTATGCCATGCACCAGCTCGTGCGCGACACAGAAACCGGCTCCCTGCAGGTGGACGCGAACTCAGTGCTGGGCGCTTTGGCCAATGAACTCGACTTCTTCTGGAAACGGCTCACGCGGCCGCGGGTAGAAAGTGTGGGGAAATAGGGCAGAAGTGACGAATGCGGAGTCTCCAGAGTTGAGTACTCATGCTTCGCCTTGTCGCTGCGCGAGCACGCGCGTTAAAGCACCGGACACTGGAGACCCACGCCACCTGGCTGATCCCCGGACCACTCTGCATTCCGGACACCGACCTGTGAACAGTTCACTGCTTACTGATCGACTGAATACTGATCACTATTGACCATCCCCCGCTTTCCCCCCACTTTCAGAGCGATTCGGAAACATCTCTCTTCTTCTCCACCACCATGGCCACCCTTCTCAGTGTCAAGGCGCTCAAAGTCTGGTTCTCCCTGCGCGGTGGCTTCCTGAGCGGCCCGACGGATGAGATCAAGGCGGTGGATGACGTGAGTTTCGACATCGAGGAAGGCACGACGCTGGGCCTCGTGGGCGAGAGCGGCAGCGGCAAGTCCACCGTGGGGCGCGCGCTGCTGAAGCTCATCCCCGTGACCGGCGGTGAGGTCTTCTACCGCGAGCGCGAGATCCTCTCGCTGCGGGAGGCCGCCTTCCGCCCGCTGCGCAAGGACATGCAGATGATCTTCCAGGACCCCTTTGGCTCGCTGAATCCACGCATGACGATCGAGGAGATCATCGCCGAACCGCTGCGCATCCATTTCCGGCATCTGGACAAGGCGGGGCGCCGCGACACGGTCGCCGCATTGCTGTTGCGGGTGGGTCTGCCGGCAGAGAGCATGTGGCGGTATCCGCATGAGTTCAGCGGCGGCCAGCGCCAGCGCATCGGCATTGCCCGTGCCCTGGCGGTGCAGCCGAAGTTCCTCATCTGTGACGAGCCGGTGAGCGCGCTGGACGTGAGCGTGCAGGCCCAGATCATCAATCTGCTCAAGGACCTGCAGGAGCAGTTCAAGCTCACCTACCTCTTCATCGCCCATGATCTCGCGGTGGTGGAGCACATGAGTGATGAGATCATCGTGATGAATCGCGGGAAGATCGTTGAACGAGGCACGCCTGCCCAGGTCTGTGGATCGCCGCAGCATGACTACACACGGAAGCTGCTGGCCGCCGTGCCCAAGCTGTGAACAACCAGCAAGCAGGGAATCAGTAGCCTGCAGGTCAGTATCCACTACCAACGACGACTTCCTTCCACTGATTACTGCCCCCATGACCCCCCTTTTCCGAAAATTCCTGGGTATCAACTGGATCC
>JAEYUU010000694.1 GCA_023429545.1 Verrucomicrobiota bacterium | reverse complement strand
GGAAGGGACGGCCCTGCTTGTCCACCTCACTGGGGCTCATGGTCTGCGCTGCCATGCCGATGACGCTGTGCTTTTCATTACCCACCACCACGAGGTTGTGCGGCATGACGTCGTCGTTTTCGAAGATGATCTCAAACGGCTTGCCCTTCTCCACCACGATACGCTGCGTGTCGAAGCGGAGCTGCTCGTGCACGGTCTTCACCACGAATACCGCCACGCTCAGGCCGCGCAGTTCCTTGCGCAGGGCGGCATTCCCCGCGAGCGAGGCCATCTCCATGCCGAGCTGGTTCACTTCCACAAAGGCCTGCTGCGAACGCTTGTCCGCAGGCACGGACCTGGCATAGGCCAGCACGCTCTGAGCGACGGCCTCCGCCTTGGCTTTGTCCCACGCGGTGCGGGGCAACTGCATGATCGCCGTGGTGGCCGCGTTGCGCTCATTGCCATCAATGACGTGCTTGGCCAGCACGGCGAAGTTGGCGGATGCGTTCTCTGTCCCCATCAAGGACAGTGCCTTGAGACCAGCCTGCCGAAGCTCACCTTTCACCTTGCCGTCATTTAGCAGCGCGGTGAGCTGGGGCTGGAACTTCGCGCGCAGCGTGGGATCCGGCACGAGGCCGATCCCCTGCACCAGCGCGGTGCGCCATTCCGCCTTGTCTGCGGACGCGGTCCACACATCCTGAGGCTTGCGGTCCTGCACGATGATGGAAGCCCACACAGCACGCCGCACGTCAGGCAGATTCGCGGAGCGGGCCAGCGTGGAGAGCTGATCCTTCGCCTTCGTCAGCGCATCCACCGGGGAGGTAAGGAGCAGCTTGCCGAGATCCGCGGCAGCCTGGGAAGCAGCGCCGCTTTTCGCATCGAGACGCTTCAGCGCGGCGATGATTTCCGTGATGCGATCACTCTTGTGGAGCTTCACCAGATCTTCGATGGCCTTGTCGCGCGTGAGAAGGTCGTAGCTCTTGCGCTCGAGCTTCGCCTGCAGGACAGCTTCCACTCCGGGCATGCCCTTGAGCTCGTTGTCATCCATGCGGCTCAGCAATGCCGCGAGAATGGCGGGATCGCTGGGGAGGGTGGCCTCCTTGGCCAGAGACTGGAGCTGCTTGAGCGTCTCCTTGAGGCAGTAGTCGATGTAGTAGTCGCCTTCGTGCTTGAGCGTGGCATAGGCCACGTCGAGCGCCTTGGGCACATCCGCTCCGCTGAAGAAACTGGCAGCACGGATCGCTTCGAGCCGCACGCGGGGACTTTCGTCGTTGGCGGCCTTCTTGAGAATCTCCAGAGCCTCGGGAATGCGGTCGCGCTGATAGCACACCACGCGCACCGCCTGGGCCCGCGCGCGGGGTTCAGGAGAAGCCAGCACGGTATTGATGAGCTCCTTGTTCACCACGTTGTGCCACTGGTGCACCCACAATGCCTCAAGGATGTGGTGCGCGTCTTCCACCTTCTTGGGGTCGAACTGCTTCACCCACTTCTGCACTGCGGCGATTACCGCCTTGGAGTCGTGCTTGTCGAGCTCGACCTTGGCCCGGGTGCGCACGTCGGTCTCAGGTTCCTTCAGCAGCTCGACGAGCTTTTCGATGGGCTGCCCGTCTATCTTCTTCACCTCAAGCAGCGGACGGCCTTCGAAGGTCACGCGGTACACGCGGCCATGGATCTGGTCGCGGTTCGGGTCGCGCAGGTGGTGCTGCATGTGGCCGATGATCGCATTCGCCCAGTCGGCAAAGAAGAGCGCGCCATCCGGCGACACCGCGGCGCAGGAGGGACGGAACGTGCCCACTTCAGCGGGGCTGCACTCCACCAGGGTATTCAGCTTCTCGGGCGTGGTCGAGCCGGGCTTGGTGTACTCATGATAGAGAGTCTCGCCCTTGAGGCCGGACCCCTGCTCAAACATCTTCGCGCGGAAGATGCCCTGCACGCTGATGACGTTGCAGTTCAGGAAATTGTCGCGGAACTCATCCGGGAAGTGGCGGCTGGAGAGGATGGTCGTGCCGGCGCAGGGGCGGGACGGATGCTGCCAGAAGATGTCATACTTCGAGTGCTTGCCGGGCTCGCTGATGAAGCCACTGAAACCAGGGCCGAAGTAGTTGTTGTTCCCCGTGGCGTCCGTGATGATGTCATTGCCCCAGTAGTCAAAGACCCGGCCGTGGGGATTCGCGAAACCATAGGCAGCGTAGCGCTCGAATTTGCCAGTACGCGGTTCGAACCGGTAGATGCAGCCATCCTTGTTACGCACCGGGCCTTGGGGAGTCTCGATCTGCGTGGCGTGGAAGACGCCGTCAGAGCAGTAAATGGCGCCGCCGGGCTCGTAGCACATGGAGTTCGTCTCGTGATGTGAGTCCGCAGCATCCAGACCGCTGAGGATGCGCTCAAACTTGTCCGCGCGGCCATCGCCATCCGTGTCACGGGCGTAGAGCAGATCCGGCGAGCGCATCACCAGCACCCCGTCCTTGTAGAACTGGAAGCCGGTGGGGCAGTTCAGGTCATCCATGAAAGGCGTGCACTTGTCCGCCTTGCCGTCGTTGTTCGTGTCTTCCAGCACCAGGAGGCTGTCACCCTTCGTGCTCCAAGGGGTGCGCTCCGGGTAGTTGCGCCAGGCGGCCACCCAGAGGCGGCCCTTGGTATCAAACGCCATCTGCACGGGCTTGATGAGCTCCGGGAACATCTTCTCATCCGCGAAGAGCTGGACCTTGATGCCCTTTGGTGTCTTCATCTTGCTGACCACTTCCTCACCGGTGGGAAATTCCACGAGTCCGGTCTTTGGATTCACCTTGAATCCAGACATGGGCGTCTTGTTGAAGGTGTCACTGCCGATGGGCAGGTTCGTGCCCACCTTGGTCACCTCGGGCACATTGGAGTCATCCACCTTCAGGTCCCCGCCCTTGGCCACGGCCCATACACGCTTCTCGCGGTTCTCCGTCATCACATCACGCACGGACATTTCCTGCTGCATGACCTGGTAGTTGGAGACATAGGGCGGCTCGGGCGTCGTCTGGTTTTGCAGGAAGCCGCCGGTGCCCGCCTTGTAGGCCAGGCCGGAGCGTCCACCATGGATGTTGTAGCTGTCCACGGTGCGATAGCGGCTGTGCCACTGGGCATTGCGGTCCAGGATGGCGCCCCGGAGTTTATCGAGGCCTTTGTACTGGGGGGCATCCTTGCCAAAGAGCGATTTGAAGATGGCGGGCGCGAGAGCCTTGTCGCCCTCCACGGTGAAGTGGATGCCATTGAAGGTCTGCGGCTGCCTCGCCTCAGCATAGAGCTGCTGTGAGGCGGTGAAGAGATCCACGAACTGCACCCCATTGGCTGCGGCCACCTCCTTCATGGCGGCGGTGTAGTTCTGCAGGTTCGTGTTGTTCTCCTCCGGCTTCGCCACGTCGGGATTGGACTGCTTTTCTGCCGCCGTCGGGGAGAAGAGGACCACGCGCGGCGCGCCGTCGCCCCCGTAGTTCTTCGTCATCAGATCCTTGAGGAAGGCGTCGAGGTTCTTCTTGAACTCCTCAATTCCCTCGTAGCCCTTGAAGGATTCATTGAATCCGTAGAACGCGAACACCACATCCGCGCCCACCTTCTGCAGACACTCGTCCCGCGTGCCGAAACCCTCGGAGCGATGCCACGTGTTCACCTCATCGGCGGCCACGGCGAGGTTCCGAATGACGAGGTCCTTATCCTTGTTCGCCGCATGGATCAGCGTGTCCAGCCACCCGGAGTGCTGATGACGGTCCGCC
>JAEYUU010000161.1 GCA_023429545.1 Verrucomicrobiota bacterium | reverse complement strand
CCCAGTTCCTTCGCAATCTCCGGACCGCGCTCGGCATGGCGGGGCACTACGATGTAATACACCCAGGGCACGCTCGTACGCAGGCTCTTGTACATCTTCCCCAGGGCAAGCTCCTTTCCCGGATGGGTGCTGGCAGCGAGCAGAACCGGCCGCTCAGGACTGACACCCACCGAGGAAAGCAATGCTCTGAACGCCGCCACCTGCTCCGCTGGTTCCTTGTCTCCGGCGGTGTCAAACTTGATGCTGCCCGTGTGGACGATGCAATCAGGCCGGATGCCCAACGCCGTGGCAAATCTCTCTGGATCACCAGCCTCCTGCACGCCTACGTGCGAGAGCAATTCGTACACCGGCTCCACCAGGAAACGGAACTTCCGGAATCTCCGCTCCGACCTCGGCGAGAGACGTGCATTGACGAGGCTCACGGGGATGCCGCGCGTATGACAGGCCAGCACCAGGTTCGGCCAGACTTCCGCCTCCACCAGCACGAGCTGGGTGGGCTGGATGAGATCCAGGAAGCGACGAACGACAAACCAGCCGTCGAGCGCGCTGTACATGGGCACGACACATCCATCGCACTTTTCCGCGAATGCCTTGAGCTGGCCGAGCCCAGTAGGGGTGGTCGTCGTGACCACAAAACCCAGTTCTGGTCGGCGCTTGCGCAATTCGCGGATGAGTTTCATGGCGATGCCCGCCTCCCCCACGCTCACGGCGTGGATCCACCACATCTCGCCTTTGGCACGGAAGTCACGCAGCCGGTTCTCCGCGTCGGCATCAAAGAAGCCAAACCGCTGCCCGACGTCAGCCGCCTTCCCCCCGCGTGCCTTCATCTTCTTCCAGGCCTTCGGCGCCATGGCCAGCAGCATCAGTGGCTGGAGAAGATTGTAGAGCAGCAGCACCAGGAATCGCACCATCGTTGGAAGTCGGAAGTTGGAGAATGAGAATACGGGTGGAGCCATACGCGCGATCGCGGATGACCTCCCATCCGGCGATAGCGCTGCCGCTGCCTTTTGTCACCATGCTTTCCAGCACGAAGATGCCCCGGGGACGAGTACACTGCGCAGGTTCTTGTCCTCCAGAAGCTTCGCGCCCAGATCCAAATCCCCCGGCTTCTTGGCGTAGGGAGGATCCGCGAAGGTGATGTCAAAGCGCGCGCCACTTTCCGCAAGCCGCCGCAGCGCCGCAAAGACATCCGCCTTCACAATTTGGCCATGCGGCAGTCGGGACCGGGTGAGGTTCTCCTGAATGACAGAGGCCGCCTGGCCCTGTTGCTCCACAAACGTGGCCTGCGCCGCACCCCGGCTCAGTGCTTCCAGTCCCATGCCGCCGGAGCCGGCGAAGAGATCCAGCACCTTCGCCTCAATGACAGACTCCCCCAGCATGGAAAAGACCGCCTCGCGCACGCGATCGGTGGTGGGACGGGTGACGTTCTGGGGGACTTTGACCGGAATGCCCCCGGCGCTGCCTGCAATGATCCTCATGCGGTGCTTTTCTGCTATCTCCGCTGAGGGCCGCCCTTCTGGTCGCGCCGCATGATTTCTTCTCTCGCGCGGTCCAGCAGACTGCGCTCCTCCCCGCTCAGGCTTTCGATGCCGTGCTCTGCGATTTTGTCCAGGAGCGGGTCGATTTCCTGGGCGATAAACTCCCGCGTGCTGATCAAGGGCGGAGGAGAAGCAGGTTCTTCGGTGACTCTTGCGGAGCGTTTGCGGCGCGGCACTCCGGCAAAGGCGCGAGCCTCTTCCGTACGCTGGCGCTCATGCCACATGCGCTCATAGGTCACCGGAGGCCCTCCGTAACCCAGCAACCGGACGAACCACCAGCCCGCCATGGCTCCTCCGAGGTGGGCAAAGTGCGACGCTTCCGTGGGCCATACCTTGAAGATTTGCAGGAGCGCCAGAATGGACGAGACGCCCATGGCAAAGACGGCGACTGTCCAGAAGCGCAACCTGGCGGGAAGGACGAAGTGCAGCATCGCGCTCACCGACTCCTGGGGCAGCATCGCCGCAAGGGCCAGAAAAGTTCCGAAGGCGGCGGCACTTGCCCCCATGACCGGGAGAGGCTGTCCGAGTCCCAGGCCAGCCACCACCTGTGCCGCGGCTCCCACCACCCCTGAGAGGAAATAAATGTAAAGGAAGTGCTTTGGCCCAAGAAGCGCCTGCACCGCCTTCCCGGCAAAGAAGATCACCAGGCAGTTCCCCCCCAGGTGAAGGAGGTTCTGGTGGACAAAAAGATGGGTGAAGAGCGTCCACACCCTGCCGTCCAGCAGGGACGCCAGGGAAAAGACTCCCCACAGGTGTCCCGGACCATCCGTGGCCACCTTGAACAGGTGCTGCAGGATAAAGGCGGCTGCATTCAGAATGATCAACGCCGTCACCGCGTCCGGCAGCAGAAGATCCTTCCAGCGGAAGGACTGCCGCCCACGCATGTAGTCTCGGTCATGCAGAGCCATGTTGGATTCAATTTCCTTCTTACCACAGATCGCCTCAGCGCGCCAAATCCACGTGCAAAAATTCCATCGCCTCCGTGTCCCAGATGCCGAAGCCCGGCTGGCCGAACCGGCCCATCACCTCCCCCGGGTTGGCCCACAAGGTCTTCCCCACCGTGTGGACGTAGCGCTTGTGGTCATGCCCGCTGAAGACCGCGTCATACGCCCCGCTTTCGGCCAGTCTCTTGGCGATGTCCGGGTAATGATTGAGGGCCACCTTCTTCCCGGCCACCTCGATCTCGGCCATCTGCCCATGCAGAGTCACATGAGGGTGCTTGGAGGCGATTTTGGAAATCATGAAGGTGTCCCCATCGTTGTTGCCGAAAATCACGTGAATGGGACCACCAAATCCCTCCGCCAACTGGGCCAGCGTGAAGGGAGCGCAAAGGTCCCCAAGGAAGAGGAGCATTTCAGCACCCATGTGCTGGATCTGGCGCAAAATCGCCTCCAAATTCCAGATGTTGTCGTGAATGTCACTTACAATGGCTGCTTTCATGGCATTTCGAACTCAATGATTGGCGCGACCTAGGGGATGCTACGGGGATTTCCCATTTGACGCACATTTTGCCAGCGACTAGGGCTTGCGCGAACGAAGATTCACCCCACACTAGCCGTTCGCCTCACAAGTCCAGTACTGTATGAATTTCCGCGCCATCCTTGCCACCCTCGGCATCGCACTCGCCTTCACGCTTCAAGCTCCTGCGGAAAACCTGCCTGCAGACCATCCCGCCACCGGGTTGGTGAAAACCTACCTCCAAACCGTGGCGAAACAGGACTGGAAATCTGTGTCTGACATGCTGCTGCCCACGTTCTTGGAGCGCCGCCGTCTCAGCCTGATCAACAACGTGAAGAACTCCGAGACCATGTCCGTGGAAGCGGCAAAACTCGCCATGCTGGGCGTGAAGGACGTGAAGGATCTTGAAAAAATGACCCCTCAGGAGGCCTTCATCGCGGACCGCGAAGCCGTGCACAAACGCATGAAGGTGACCCCCGAGGACCTCAAGAAGAAGCAGGAGAGCCTGAGCATCAATGTCCTTGGCCTTGTGCCTGAAGACAGCGGCAAGATCGTTCACGCCCTGGTCCGCACCACGCAGGACACCACGAAGGTGAAGATCGATGAACTCCTGCTCGTCTCCCTCATCCAGGACAAGGGCGATGCCAAGAAGTGGTACATCGTGCCGGACATGCAGCAGCCCATCGCCACCGAATTGGGCGCCGCCAAGCCCGCTGCGGCTCCTTGATCCCCGCCTCTTTGTGAAGCCCCGCCATCCCGGCGGGGCTTTTTTTGTGCACTGTAGGCTCGCCACGCATCAGACAGACCGGTTGACTCCGCCGCTGAAAAGCGAATGCTGGAGCCATGGAATCCACCGGCGCCTCACCTACGGCGACCACTCGGCCCCCTGCTCGTGCGTCAGATCCGGGTTCTGTGGCCTAAGCCTCCCGTTGCCGGAGCGACTTCCAGGGCTCCTGCTCGCTCACATCCACCACGGCCGGATCCGCCGCGTTCGCCGGGGACAAGATCGCCAGGAACACGAGCCGTTCATTAAACGGATTGTAGGTGCCGTGCACCTCGCCCATCGGGATGAAGGCCATCTCACCGGGACCGAGGATGCGCTTCTCCTTGCCCACCCATTGCTCAGCCCGGCCGGAAACGATATAGATGATCTCCTCCCGCGTGGGATGGGTATGGAAGGGGTGATCCTTTCCCGGCTCCATGTTGGCCCGCACCATGAGAAGCTGCTCGTTCTTCACAATGTCGCCACGGCACAGCCATTCCTCGAGCGTCCAGGGAGAGAGGAAGTCCACCTTCTCGGCGGCGGTCACAAAGCGGCGTGAGGAAATTTCGTCAGACATGGAGAGTCAGGATAGCGATGAGACCCAATCGGAAAAGTCGAAATGTGCGGAGGCATCGCAGAAGATGACACCTGAGGGAATGGCCACAAAAGAACGCAAAAACGCAAAGAAGATCTGCCCGATGGCTGGTAAATAGGCGTCTCACTCCAGTCTGGGCTATAGACCTGGCCTCTCCAATTTTTTTGTGCCCTTTGCGTTCTTTTACGGCCATTCCCCTTCAGACGCGAGTTCATCGGGGCGACTGTACTGGATCCCCATGGACCGGGATTGCGTTCCGCACGGTTCTGCTCCATAGGCTTGCGCATGGAGCCTGCCGATATCGGAACCGGAAGCCGCCGAGAACTGAAGTCACGCAATACCGCGT
>JAEYUU010000602.1 GCA_023429545.1 Verrucomicrobiota bacterium | reverse complement strand
GAGATGTGTATAAGACCCAGATTTGCCCTCCCCGACGATGACGCCGTGAGCGAAGCGCGTGATCTTCCTCTTCATGGCCGGCGGCGTGAGCCACGTGGACTCCTTCGACTACAAGCCGCGCCTGCTGAAGGATGACGGCAAGCTGATGGACTTCAATGACGCGCGCTCCGTGGCGAAGACGGGCTCAGGCTCCACCCAACGGGTGATGAAGTCCCTGTGGGACTTTAAGCAGCACGGGCAGTGCGGGCAGTGGGCCTCCAGCCTCTTCCCCAACATGGCATCCATGGTGGATGATCTCTGCTTCGTGCAGGGCATGCACACGGAAGGCGTCGCTCACGGACCCGCCACATTGTTTCTCCACACCGGCTCCACAAACTTCATCCGTCCCAGCATGGGCTCGTGGATCAGCTACGGACTCGGCACGGAGAATGAGAACCTCCCGGCATTCGTCAGCATCAGCCCCAGCTTGAGCAATGGTGGTCCGCGCAACTACGGCACCGCCTTCCTCCCACCGGCGTTCCAAGGCACGGCCCTGGGCCGCGCGGGCTCACCTGCCGCCGAGGCGAACATCAAGAACATCCGCAACACCTTGCTCTCCCCCGAGCAGCAGCGGAAGCAGTTTGATCTGCTGCGTTCGATGAATCACGAGCAACTCCAGCGCTCCGCCATGGGCGGGCAGGATGCGGAGATCGAAGCCGTGCTGAATTCCTATGAGCTCGCCTGGCGCCTGCAGGGCAATGCCCCCGAGACGCTGGACATCACCGGAGAGTCCGAGGACACGCTGAAGCTGTACGGCATCAATGAAAAGCCCACGGACAACTTCGGCCGCCAGTGCCTCATGGCCCGCCGTCTCGCGGAGAGGGGCGTGCGGTATATCCAGGTGAACTACACTGACAACTCGAACAATCCCGCGTGGGACCAGCACTCCAATCTGCCGAAGCACGGCGAGCACGCCGCTGCCGTGGACAAGCCCATCGCGGGCCTCGTGAAGGATCTCAAGCAGCGTGGACTTCTGGAAGATACGCTGGTGTGGTGGGGCGGTGAATTCGGACGCACCCCGTATGCCGAGCGCAATGGCACCGGCCGTGATCACAACCCGCTGGGCTTCACCCAGTGGCTCGCGGGCGCAGGCGTGAAACCCGGCTTCAGCTTCGGCGGCACGGATGAGTTTGGTCATTTCGCCGTACAGGACAAGGTGCACATGCATGACATGCACGCCACCATCCTGCACCTGCTGGGATTGAATCACGAGAAGCTCACGTTCCGGTACGCGGGAAGAAACTTCCGCCTCACCGATGTGCATGGGCATGTGGTGAAGGAGATCCTGGCGTAGCCAGCACGTACCTCGGGAGGCGCGTTGGCAGCCGCCGGAAATCGCCTGCCGTATTCCCTTTGCCTGCCGTCTTGTCAGGAGTTAACACCAGAGCTTCACACACTCTGCAATCCTGACTGCATGGAAGCCGGCAAGCACCGTCTCATCAATTCCCTCCTCCGAGCCCCTGCGAGCGTGTCATCGCGATGCCGCATCATCTGGCTGCGGGCGCTGGGGGCGCACATTGGGAAGAATTGCTGGCTGCGGGACATCTGGGTACCGCGCAATCCCTGGGACATCCATCTGGATGATGCGGTGGCGCTGGACCGGCATGTGACTCTGGTGGCCTCGGGTGGACCCACGGAGACGCCACGAATCCACATCGGCGCGCGCTCGTACGTGAATCGTTACACCATCATTGATGCCCATGAGTCCATCCGCATCGGGAAGAATTGCCTGATTGGTCCCTCCTGCTACATCTCGGATGCGGACCACAGCTATGGGGTGGGCAAGCTCATCGCAATTCAACCGATGTCGAAGGCGCCAGTGTTCATCGGGGATGGTGCGTTGCTGGGAGCGGGTGCGACGGTGTTGAAGGGTGTGACCATTGGTGAGGGCGCCGTGATTGGCGCGGGAGCGGTGATCACGCGTGATGTGGCGGCGGGTGCGATTGTCACCGGGGTGCCTGGGAAGGTTATGGGGCAGAGACGGGAGTAACTCCTGACTAATGGGCAACCACACGGGGTTTTCTCATAAGAAGGCCAGAATGTGCGATCCGATTGCATTCCCAAACGCGGCGTCCGAAGGTGCGGGCTGCGAATTGCGGTTGAGTGATGCAAGAAGACCAAGCCCCCTGTTTCTCGATTGCACGTTCACGAGTGCCCCGGTTGTTTTATGGGACTCAGTGGATGACTGCGTTGTGTACTGCGATCGCCTTCGCGTTCACGGGCTGTGACAGTGAGGATCCGAAGGGGGACAAGGACAAAAAGAACGCGGCGAAAGCGGCTTCAGCTTCAAAAGAAATCATCGGTGAGTTCATTGTCATCGAGCGCACGGAGACCCCAAATCCGAAGACGAGTGAATATGCAGACTGCCTGTACACGGCAAAGCTGCAGGTGGTGACGGTGGATGGCGGGTTGGAAGGCACCGAAGAAAAGAGCGCGGTGGCTGGCAGCAAGGCGGAGCCCCAGATCATCCTCGCCGCCCTGCCTGCCTTCCTCAATCGCAAGCTGCAACCGGGACATGAACTCGCCGTGGGAGATCGATTCCGCGCGCGGTGGTTGGCATTTGATGCTGCCCCGGAAAAGTTCCGCAAGATGCAGACAGCGGATAAATTCGGTGACTACCTGCTGGAGTATCGACTGGTGACGGACGCGAAGCTGGTGCGCCGCGGGGCTCCACTCACGCCGGCGGCGGTGGCCGGCGCGCAGGAGAAGCTGCCGGAGATTCCCAAGGAGCGCTTCATCCGCGCCGAGGGTACGGGTGTGTATGCAGAGCGTCGCAAGGCACGCATGGCCCGCGAACTGGCCCGCATGAAGGGCGAACTGGAGGCGAATGGTGGCTCCTGGGAAACGTGGATGAAGAAACTGGAGCCGTATCAGGAGGAACTGGAGAAGCGCGCGAAGGAAGCCGGTGGCACGCTGAAGCAGGACCAGCATGTCTTCGCGCGGTTGGGATTGCAGTGTTACTTCGACCTCACACAAGATGATCCTCACGTGGGCCCGCTGGCGGCGTTGCGGCTGCTGAATGCGGAACTGCAGCGACACGGCGTCGATCTCGTGGTGGTCCCCTTCCCCAACAAGGAGGATGTGAATGCGCACAAGTTCCTGAGCCAGCATCCTGACGCGCCCAGGGAGCTGAATCCCTGCCGCATCCGCTGCATGATGCGCCTGCTGGAGCACGACATCGAGGTCATCGATCTTGTGCCCTCCCTGCGCTCCGCGCTAGATGAACACCCCTTTGTGTACTACAACAATCGCGATACGCATCCCGCGGATGGCGGCATCCAGGTCGCGGGCCGCGAAGTGGCGAAGGTGCTGGCGGATTATGATCTCGTCCCCGCGAACCAGCCGCCGCTGCCGATCGAGCGCACCGAGTTCGTGATTGAGAAGGACATGGATTACTTCACCAAGGGCTCGCGTTACCCCGCCCACCGCGTACTCTTTCCCGCTGACGCGAAGCCGCGTCGCGAAGTGCTGCTGCAGGGAGACAGTTTCCTGAGTGTACCCGCGAACTACGTGCCCGGCGCCACCATTGCGGACCATATCGGTCGTCATCTCGGCTTCCGGCCGGACAAGCTCGTGCGGGAGGCAGGGGCGAATCTGATCCTGCAGGATTTGGCACGACTCCCCAAGGCGGAGTTGGATGGACGCAAGGTGCTGTTCTTCATCTTCGGACCCACCCGGCTGCGCTCACCCCATTCGCCGCTGATGT
>JAEYUU010000485.1 GCA_023429545.1 Verrucomicrobiota bacterium | reverse complement strand
GTACATGCACGGCATCGATCCGAAGCTGGACTTCTCGGATCTGAATGCGCTGCGTGAGGTGTATGAGCGCTGCACCGGCATGACCGTGCCGGCACGCCAGCCATACTCGGGCGAACTGGTCTTCACGGCGTTCAGCGGCTCCCACCAGGATGCCATCAAGAAGGGACTGACCGCCTACGAGGGAAATCGCGGCGTGTGGGATGTGCCTTATCTCTCCATTGATCCCAAGGACATCGGCCGCGAATACCACGAGGTCATCCGTGTGAACAGTCAGAGCGGCAAGGGCGGCGTGGCCTACCTGCTGGAGAGCGAGTTCGGTATCGAACTGCCCAAGGATCTGCAGCGTGAGTTTGGCCCCATTGCCAATGACGCGGTGGACGCGCTGGGTCGCGAGGTCAGCGCGGCGGAACTGAAGTCCATGTTCTGGAAGGAATACATCGAACGCAGCCAGCCCTATGAGCTGAAGCATTTCCACGCGGACGGCACCACCGGTGTCTTCCGCTGCCGCGCGAGTCTTTTCCACAATGGAAAGGAAATCCAGATCACAGGGGAGGGGAATGGTCCCATTGCCGCCGTTGTGCACGCGCTCACCTCACATGGCGTACCTGCTTTTGAAGTGGCAAACTACCGCGAGCAGTCTCTCAGTTCAGGCAGTGAGGCCAGTGCCCTCTCCTTCATCCAGATCAAACGCGTGGATGGCCGGACCTGCTGGGGCGCGGGCGTCGATACCAACATCGAACTAGCCTCCATCAAGGCCGTGGTCAGCGCGGTCAATCGATCTTAGAGCCGGCTTTGGCATCAGCTTTGGCCTTGGCCTTGGCTTCGGCTGAGGACCGGGCCTGAGCATTGCGTTGTGCTGATTCGGCTCTGCCCAGAGCCTGCCTTGCCTTGCTCAGGCTCCCACGGAGCTTTGAATTCTCAGCACGGAGAACGATAAGCTGGCGACTGAGCGCGTCGGCCTGTTTTTGAGCCTCGGCGGCTTCGGCGTTGAAGGTATAGCTGGGCCGGCCCGCCGCCTTTGCCTGGGCGGCTTTATTCTGGAGAGTGTTGCTGCGGTCTCTCCACTGGCTCCAGCTTGTCTCTGTTTCCCGGACTTTGCTTGTGGTGGCGATGATTGCATTTTCCAGATCGCGCACCGTTGCAACTGCGGCTCCGACCTCATTGACTGGAGCACCGGGCGATTTTGTGGCTGTGGCAAGGGCCGCAGGCGCGCCCAGCGTCATTTCCGCTGAGGCGGATTCCGGGACATTGAGGAACGGCTCCATGCCAAAGCGGAATCGCTCCTTCAACTCTGCGGGCATCTCCTCGACTCCCAGCTTGGTGACACCCATATTGTGCGCCAAGGTGACTTCGTTCCCCGTGACCTTTTGGATCCGGACTCCGCGAAGGGTCTGACCTTTACGATAAGGGACGTCCGCCCACTCGATCCCCACGGCCTTCGAACGGACCTCAATCACTGCCTCCCGAAACACTTTCAAGGTGGCCTCCTTTTTACCTTCCAGCGCGATCACGGATTCTTCGAGTGGTTTCTTCTGCTCCTCGAGATGAGTGTACACCGCCACAAGTTGGCTGGTGTTCTCGGCTTCGGCCCTTGCCGCTTCAGCGTCAACCGCGCTTTCACCAAGTTCCTCCTCCAGGTTCGTGAGTTCATCCCGCGCTTTCGCCAGCTTGTGCTGCGCTGCGTCCAGCTTCGAGAAATAATCGGTGAACCCCGCGAAGCCGCCGAGTGCCAAAACCACAGCTGCGATGGCCCAGATGCGTGCGTCCATGTTGATTGGGAGTTAGTGGTTCTTTGCCCGGTACTCTGCGAAATCTTTCTGAAGCGCCGCCAGTTCTGTCTCCA
The DNA here is from genome assembly GCA_023429545.1 of Verrucomicrobiota bacterium. GTDB lineage: Bacteria > Verrucomicrobiota > Verrucomicrobiia > Verrucomicrobiales > Verrucomicrobiaceae > Roseimicrobium. The sequence goes on along the minus strand of JAEYUU010000485.1, from coordinate 4,224 downwards.
GCAGCTTCTTCCGCTCCTGGAGCGCGACCACATCCCCCTCCAGGGCGGAGATGCCTGATTGCAGAGCTTTTGCCCCCTTCCGGGCCAAGGGATGAGTGCTTTTTTGACCGTCCGAGGCTGCCTCTTTCTCCGCCTGTTCCGCCTTCAGTTCCTCAACCTTCTGAAGGATTTCCGCAGTCTGGGAGGCGAGCTTTTCGTGCTCTTTGCAACCCGTGGTCGCGCAACAGATCAGCAATGCCGCACTAGGCGGAAACAGGGTGCGCGATAAGGTTCTTTGGCTGATCATGTACGGTTATGTCCCCCAAAATCTAATCTCTGGCAATTAGAGGCTGATTTTTTTTACAGGGAAAGGGGGCTTAGAGATGCGATTGTGCGGATTCCAGAGAGAGCGCACCGGTGGACGCTGGTCAGTCAGGTCGCTCTGCTTCTCCGCGAAATGTGGGATAGCCCGGATTTGGCACATCTTGGACAGGTCCTTTCGGAATGGAAACCGCACCTTGAGCCAGTGCCATCGTGCCTGTTCACGAAGACGAACTCGAAGAATTGTTCCCTCGCCTTGCTCCGAACTTTCAGTAAAGGGATCAGCCAGGCAAGGAATGGAAGAAAGAAGTAGCAGAACAGACACCACTGAAAAGCGATGAACATCCCCCGATTCTGGGCTTCCGCTGAGGGTGAGGCAGACACCACCGCGGGAAGTTCGACTCCCCTCAAGTGCTACGGCTGGTCTCATGATGACATCGCCGAGGCGAAGGCACGCGCGGCACAGGCCTTGGCTCGATTGCTGGAGCGGGTGAGGCAGGGGGCTCCTTTTCCAGGGAAGTATGTGTATGCAGACCGTCCCATTCGTGAGGAGATCCTGGAGGAGATGCACGATGCGAACGGCCAGCTTCAGGGGATGATCACACGCAATGCCTACGGCGCAGCCGTACTGAACACCAGTGGTGTGATGTTCGTGGATATCGATGATGAGAACCCTGACGCGGCTTCTTCGTCGCCCGGCGTGGCGGCGGGTGATGTGATCAATCGCGTGCTTGGCTGGTTCACCCGGAGGGATCCCACTGCCGTGGAGGAGCCGGCCTCCAAGCCCAGACCCACTTCCGAAAAGGAGGTGCCGGAGGCCGTAGCTGCCTTCGCGAGTGTGAATCCAGACTGGAGTCTGCGCTGCTACCGCACCTGCGCCGGGTGGCGGCTGCTGGTGACACATGCCACGTTCGACCCTGTGTCAGAGCGGGTGCGCGAGGCCCTCACCGCCTTCGATAGCGACCGCAAGTACATTGAACTCACCCGCGTGCAGCAGTGCTTCCGGGCCCGGCTCACGCCCAAGCCGTGGCGCTGCGATGTGCCACTGCCCATCCGCGTCTTCCCGCGCGAGAGCGCCGCACTGCAACGCGCGCACTCCCAGTGGCTCACCGAATATGAGCGCGCCTGCGCCAGGTTCGCCACCTGCCGCTACGTGACCACCCTCGGCTCTGGAGATACCTGCCCGGCAGCGGAGACCGCCGTACATTGGCATGATCGTGTGACGAAGGCGAATGAATCGCTGCCTCTTGCGTAGCGGTCGCGAGGCATCACGAACGTAGAAGATCTCCCAGGAGCACTTCACAGCTGCGTATGCCCATGGTTCCTCCGCGCCGACCAGGCGAAACCGAATGCGAGTAGTACCCGCCGCATCGCGTATCCCCATCCCGCAACAACGAGGAACCGTTTCGTTGCCGGAACTGCCGTCACCATGAAATCCTTGTTCATCACCGCCACCACCGCGCTCGCCATTACATTGCCCTGCCGTGGAGTCGAAACTGCGGATCACATCCTTCTCAATGGCCGTTTCATCACGCTGGATGCCAGAGAACAGATCGCCGAGGCCATGGCCATCAAGGGGGGGCGCATCCTCGCGGTGGGTGGCAATGACGAAATCAGGAAGCTCGCCGGCCCTGATACCAAAGCGGAAGATCTCGCAGGTCGTACCGTGCTGCCCGGCCTCATCGAGTCGCATTGTCACAGCATCGGCGCGGCACGTGCGTCGCTCAGCGGGGAGTACAGGGAACTGTATTCCATCGCGGACATCCAGGAGTGGATTCGTGAGCGCGCGAAGACCGCGCCGACCGGGAGTTGGATCGAGGTGCCGCGCAATGAAATCACCCGGCTCAAGGAGCGCCGCCATCCCACACCGGAGGAGTTGGATGCCGCGTGCACCACGCATCCCGTGCTGTTTGTGTCCGTCACCAAGTCCGTGCTCAACACGGCTGGGTTTCAGGCGCTGGGCATCGTGGACGAGGCCAGCACCATCCCGGGTGGCGAAGTCGTGCGTGAAGGTGGCCGGCCCGTGCTCATTCGAGGCGGCAGCGCTCACATCCGTTCCAAGATGCCTCCCACGCCCCCGCCTTCCCGGGAGGAAACGATGAAGGCATTGAAGCGCCTCCACGGCGTGTACAATTCGGTGGGCATCACCTCCATCTTCGAGCGCGCCACTGATCGCGATGGCGTGCGCATGTTTGAAGAGTTGCGCGGTAAGGATGAGCTCACCGTGCGGATGCGCGGCACCTTCCGCTTTTCCGCGAAGAAGGCCGGGGACGTGGATGCGTATGTTCAGAAGCTTGGACTGAAACCCGGCGAGGGCGATGACTGGATCCGGGCTACCTGCCTGAAGATCACCGTGGATGGCGGCATCCACTGGGGCACCACCTGGCTGAGCGAACCCTATGGCGAAGCGCGCACGAAGTTCTACCGCAATACCGATCCCGCTTACACTGGCGAAAAGTTCTACACACCGGAGCAGATGCGCGAGGTCTTCGGACGCGCCAATGAACTCGGCTGGCCCATCAGCGCCCATGTCACGGGAGACGCTGGCGCCATGGCCGTGCTGGATGCGGTGGAGGCGGTCGCCCAGACGCAGCCCACCATGCGCGACCGGAGGTTCAATCTCATCCACTGCTATTTCCCTTCACCCGAGATGGTGGCGAAGGCGAAGTCGCTCAACGCCGGCCTCGACACCCAGAGCTACCTCTACTACCGCGACTCCGACGCCCTCGCAAAAATTTATGGCCCGCCATGGGCGGAGCGCTTCCTCGGCTTGGCCTCCTGGGTGCAGGGTGGAGTGCCGGTGGCCATCAACAGCGATCACATGATCGGCTTTGATCCCGATCACGCCATGAACTCTTTCAACCCCTTCCTCATACTCTACATTGCCGTAAGCCGGAAAAATGATCTGGGAGAGGTGCATGGCGCACACCAGAAGCTATCACGGCTCGACGCGTTGCGTGCCGTCACGCTATGGCCTGCGTGGCTCAGCTTCGACGAGAAGACGCTCGGCTCGCTCGAGCCCGGCAAGCTGGCGGACTTTGTGGTGATTGATCGGGACTACCTCGCCTGCCCCGAGGAGGAGATTCGCGTGATCAGGCCGGTCCGGACCGTGGTGGGCGGGAGGACGGTGTATGGGAAGTGACCGGCAAGGCGTGTTTACACCACCATCAGCGCCGGATTCTCCACCAGCTTGCGCATTTCCGCGAGGATGGTGGCACCGACGGCACCATCCACCACACGGTGGTCGCCGCTGAGACCAAGCCACATGCGCTGACCAGCCACGACAGCGCCCTTGTCGTTCACTACGGGCACATTACGGATGCTTCCCACGCTCAAAATGGCAGCCTGCGGCGGGTTGATGATGGCGGCGAACTGGTCAATGCCATACGATCAGAGGTTGCTCACAGTGATGGTGCCGCCCTGGAACTCGTCGGGACTCAGCTTCTTGGTCTTCGCCCGGGCGGCCAAGTCCTTCACGGAGGCATTGATTTCCTGAAGTGTCTTCGTCTCCGCCTCGCGGATGACGGGGGTCACAAGGCCGTCGGGGACGGCAATGGCCACGCTGAGGTTCACATGCTTGAACTGGACGATGGCGTCTCCATCAAAGGAGGCGTTTACCGCGGGCACGGCAACCGCGCTGCGGATGACGGCCTTCAAAATGAAGTCATTGATGGTGAATTTCACGCCACCAGTCTTCTCTGCCGCATCATTGATATGCTTGCGGAACGCCATAAGCGGCGCGGCATCCACCTCGATCTGAAGGTAGAAATGCGGGATCTGGGTCTTCGAGGCCAGCAGGCGCTCGGCGATGATGTTGCGCATGCCGGAGAGCGGGATGCGCTGGTCATCCGGGCCAGCCACGGGCCGGATCGAATGAGCGGCCTTCGCAGGTGCGGCGCTACTGCTGGCAGCGCCACCTACGGG
>JAEYUU010000396.1 GCA_023429545.1 Verrucomicrobiota bacterium | reverse complement strand
GTCTGGAATGTCTGGTGCACCGCGTGCCGCCGGAGTGGACGCGGCAGTTTCCCGTCCTTGGCGCCGTGTCCGGAACGGTGGGATGCCTCGGCGCCATGGAGGTCATCAAGCTCGTCACCGGCATCGGCAGTCCACTCGCGGGGGAAATGCTGGCGATGGAGCTCGATGTGATGCGCTTCCGGCGCGTTAAACTCACCCGGCGCGAAGACTGCCCCGTCTGCGCAAGACTGCACATGCGCGCCAGTTGATTCACGAAGTCCTCCGCGAAACATTCCCGCCACGTTGCCCGTTGCCTTCACCCACTCCGCCATGCGTCCATCACTGCTCTCCCTTTCTCTTTCCCTCTTTCTCTGCGTCAGCGCGTCTGCCATTGACGACTACAAGCCCGGTCCTCTTTCCCAGGAGAACCCCGCAGTGCCCAAGGGCAAGGTCATTGCGATGCCTGCCATCACGGATTCCAAAATCTTCCCCGGCACCACGCGTGACTGGTGGATCTACGTGCCCGCGCAGCACACCCCTGACAAGCCTGCGAACCTGATGGTGTTCCAGGATGGGCACGACTACGTAAAGCTCACGGGCAACTGGCGTGTGCCCACGGTGTTCGACAATCTCATCGCCAGCGGTGACATGCCGGTGACCATTGGTGTCTTCATCAATCCCGGTCACAACGGCAGCTACAAGCCGGAGAGCCCCTGGCGCGTGAGTAATCGCGGCAAGGAATACAACACGCTGGGCAATGCCTACACGCGCTTCCTGCTCGAAGAAGTGCTGCCCCAGGTGCAGAAGGACTACAAACTCACGGAGGATCCGGAAGGCTGGGCCATCGGCGGCGCAAGCAGCGGCGCCATCTGCGCCTTCACCGTGGCTTGGGAGCGTCCGGACAAGTTCCGCAAGGTCTTCTCCACCATCGGCAGCTATGTGGATCTCGCGGGCGGCCATGCCTATCCCTATCTCATCCGTGTGCATGAGCGGAAGCCCATACGCATCTACCTCCAGGACGGTGAGAACGATCTCGACAATCCTTATGGCAACTGGCCGCTGGCCAACAAGATGATGTTCGCCGCGCTCAACTACATGAAGTATGACGTGAAGTTCGAGCTGGGTGACGGCCAGCACAATTCCAAACACGGCGGCGCCATCTTCCCGGAGGCCATGAAGTGGCTGTGGCGGAAATAGATCGACCAATCGACATCTTCACTCTCATCATCTGACTCTTCTCCCATGCACACGCTCCGCACCTCGCTTGCCATTTTTGCCACCGCAGTTCTCACCGCCGCGCCTCTCACACTCCACGCACAGGACACCTCCACGCACGCCATCCTCATCGAAGGCGAGGACTGGAAGGAGGCGGTGACCGGGCAGACATTCACCGATGGACTCTGCGCGATGGAGGATGGCAGCCTGCTCTTCACGGATGTGCGCACGGGGAAGGGCATCTACAAGCTGGGACTGGACGGCAAGGTGACGCTCATGATCGACGAACAACCCGGCATCAGCGGCTTGGCGCTCGGCCCGGATGGGCGCATCTACGCCTGCCAGAACAAGGCCTCCCGCGTGGTGGTATTTGAAAAGGACGGCACGGTGAAGGAACTCATGAAGGACGTGAAACCCAATGACCTCATCGTCTCAAAGAAGGGGTTCGTTTACTTTACCGAGACCGGCACGAAGCGGATTCACTGCATCACCCCGGAGGGGAAGACCTTCGTGGCGGATGAAGGGCACGTGCTGCGCCCCAACGGCATCACCCTTTCCGCGGACCAGACGACGCTGGCCGTTTCCGAGCACGGCGGGAAAAATGTGTGGAGCTGGCAAATCCAGCCGGACGGAAAACTCACCGGTGGCTCCCCCAACATGACCCTGCTGGTCTCCCCCAACAATGCCAAGGGTGAATCCCTGGGCGACGGCAGCACCACGGATGCGGCGGGTCGCTATTATGTGACCTCCGAGCTGGGCATCCAGGTCTTCGACGCCACCGGCCGGCACTCGGGCACCATCGCCCCACCCTTCCAAGGCGCGAAGATCGTGAGCGTGGAGTTCGCCGGGGAGAACCATGAGTGGCTTTTCGTCTGCGCCGGGGATCGCATCTTCAAGCGCAAGACCCAGACCCGGGGCGCCTGGCTTGCGAAGTAGAACCCAGCGCAACGGGTGACCTGAAACGCAAGGCAGCGGAGCAGCGAAGGATGATCCAAACGGGGGAGGATACCGAGGGCTCGCTTTCAGCTCACCACCTCTTGAGGCGTGCTCCTGTACTATTTCATCTCATCCAGTTCCTTTGTTGCTTCGCTGCTTTGCGTTTGACCTTTTTTCCGTCGCACCGGCTTCCCTGCGGAATTTCCTTGTCTGATTGCGAAAATCCCTGCTTGCGTATTGGGGGCCATGTGTTGTCATCCTGTCTATGAAGCTCCCCCTGCTTCGCGCTCCTCTCCCACTTCGCCACGCGATTCCGCTCATCGTTCTTGCGTTTGGTCTGGCATGGACGGCCGTCAGCACCCTGATCCATCTCCACCAGGAAAC
>JAEYUU010000273.1 GCA_023429545.1 Verrucomicrobiota bacterium | reverse complement strand
ACCTTCTGCCGAACATCGGCGCGCTCGCGGATGACATGTGCTTCATCCACTCCTTGACGGGCAAGAGCAACACACATGGACCCGCCGAGAGCCAGATGAGCACCGGCTACACGCTCGATGGATTTCCCAGCATGGGCTCATGGGCGAGCTATGCGCTGGGCAGCGAGTGCTCCGACATGCCGGCGTTCGTGGCCATCCCGGATCCGCGCGGCGGACCGCAAATCGGGCAACGGGAGTGGGCCAATGGATTCCTGCCCGCAGTGTTTGAGGGCACGGCGTTCAATGCGGACAAACCTATCCCGAATTTGGTGCCTCCACCCACCATCACCGCCTCCTCGGAGCGGGCAACGCGGGACTTCCTGAGAAAACTCAATGAGCGGAATCTCGCGCAGCATCCGGGTGACTCGGAACTCTCCGCACGCCTGGCCAGCTACGAACTCGCGGCAAGGATGCAGCTCGCGGCTGCGGAACTGGGCGACTTTCGTGGGGAGAGCAAGGCAACACTCGACCTGTACGGCGCCAGTGACAGCAATGCGAACAAGGCAGGCTTCGCAAAGAATTGCATCCTCGCACGGCGTCTGCTGGAGCGCGGTGTCCGCTTTGTGCAGCTCTTCCACGGCAGCTACGCCATGGGTGAAGGCGTGGGGAACTGGGACGGGCACAAGACCATCGCCGCTCAATACCCGGGCCATGCCCAGATCCTCGATCAACCATGCTCCGCGCTGCTGCGTGATCTGAAGGCTCGCGGACTCATGCAGGATACGCTGGTGGCATTCGTCACGGAGTTTGGACGCATGCCCACCTTCCAGAAAGGCGCCAATGGTCGCGATCATAATCCGAAGGGATTCACCGTGTGGCTCGCGGGCGCGGGTGTGAAGAAAGCGTACAGCCACGGCGCCACGGATGATTTCGGCTACCAGGCCGTGCAGGACGTGACCACCATCTATGACCTGCACGCCACCATGCTGCACTTGCTGGGCCTCGACCACGAACGGCTCAGCTACTACCACAACGGCATCGAGCGCAGGCTCACCGATGTGCACGGGCATGTGATCAAGCCAGTGCTGGCGTAGCGAATCAAACCCTACTCCTGCACATACAAGAGCAGGCGGTCATGCACCAGCAGGCAGAGGTCCGCGCGGCCATCGCCATTCACGTCCGCGGCGGTGTAGTCATGGGGCTCCGCGTCGAAACCGGTCTTGCCGCGGTAGTGCGGATCCGCCTGGAAGACGCGGAAATAAAGAAAGCTCTGCCAGTCATGATGATGCTCTGCGTCCGTGCTGCGGAAGAACTCAGCCACCCGGCTCTGCTGGGTATCCAGCAGCAGGAGATTGTCCGCCTCGCCACCGGTGAGATTCGCCGCGAGCAGGTCGGCTGGTTTGGTGTCCTTGAGCTCCGTGGTGAAGCTGGCGATGCTCTCCAGCTTGAACGTGCGGCCCTCGAGAGGGAGCACGTCAAAGCTCTGGCGGCCCAGCAGCAGCAACTGAATGCCGCCACTCTTCTCAAGCACACGCACCTCCTCCAGGGAAGTCGCATGCACCTTGCGCGAGCGGCGCACGCGATAGACACCATCAGCATCTGCAGCCAGCTCGTGAAGCTGCCGCGAGGCATTGTCGAAGAGCAGCACTCTTCTCCCGGTTTCACCTTTGGCCGGCAGGACGACCGCACAGGATAGCTGCGCACTGGAGTCCGGTGCATTGAACTGCTCCACCACCTTTGCCCTGCCCGATGCATCCACCCGGATGGCGCGGGCAAGCTGCTCCTTCGCAGCGATAAGTTCGGGCTTCCCGTCGCCATCAATGTCAGCTTGAGAAAGCGCAATGGGCTGCAGGCGGTTGGTGAGATTGTCCGGCAGGCCCTCGACCTTCTTAAAGGGCGTCTTGGCACCTGCACGACTCAGATGGAGCTGCATGCTTGCCATGCTGGCAAAGACGGCGACATCCCCGAGTCCATCCTGATCCACATCCATGATGCGAAGCGCACCCGGCTTCGCCATGAGCGTGGGAATCTCAAGCGTGGATGACACCATTTTGTTCTCCTTCGCGTCCCACTTCAGGCTCACCAGGGAGTTCTTGGGCTTGGTCTCGCGAGCGCACAGAATCACTAATTCCTTCGCATCGCCCAGACGTCCCGTTGTCATGGCCGTGACCGTCTCCGTGCTCTCATGCACCACCTCGGGATAGGACAGCCTTCCCTTCTCAGCATCCCAGCGGGAGAGGGCAATACTCTTCTCCGCGGGACTGAGGATCACCACTTCGGCTTTTCCATCGCCATCCACATCCGCCACGTTCATGGCCTCGATGCCGCTGAGCGAGGGATACTCCCGGCCTTCCTCAAAGCCACCATCAGCAGTACCTGCGAAGAGCCACACACGGGCGCGTTTTGGCTCCGCCAGTACCGCATCATACACGCCATCACCCGTGATGTCTCCAAAGATGGCCGCACCAGCCTTGGAATCCGAAGGCGGAATGGCGTGCCGCACCGACGCGGCGCGATCAGTGTCGGTCACGGAGGAATTCGCCAGTCTGCCGAGTTCCACCATGCCAGTGCTGGCCTGCAGCCATCCCAGTGCGACCTCCTTGCCGAGGTGCACGGGAGTCACCCAGCTTTCCCCGGAGGGAATCTCCAACCGCCATTCCTCGCCAAAGCCACCGTCCTTTGACTGTAGTCTCACGAGCACCGCATCGGCATCGTTGGAAGTGCAGAAAAGATCCGTGCGTCCGTCGCCATTGAGATCCGCGGCGCGAAGTCCCGCGCATCCTTCCTCCGTAAGGGCGTGCACCCGTGGCTCCTCCCAGGCACCATTCTCCCCCTGGAGAAACACCATGATCCGAGTCTCCGTGAGGAGGGCAAGGTCGAAGCGCTTGTCTCCATTGAGATCTACCGCCAGAAGAGAATCCGCATCATAGCCCACGGAGTCGAGCAGGAATTCCTTCTTCTGTGTCCAGTCCACCATCTCCTCCTTGCGATGGATGCGCAAGACCAGGCGCTTCGCATCCGTGGTGTAGGCCACATCCGCGCATCCGTCGCCATTCCAATCTCCCACGGCCAGGGCATACATGGACTCCCCAGTCACGAGCGCCTCTTTCCGGAAACGCGAGACCTCCAGCACTGGATTCCAGATGTCCCGCCGCGAAGTGGACGCTGCGGCGGCTTCTTTTGCGCCGTCCTTGGTCTGAAGGAGAAACTCCACACGGGACCGGTCGAGATTCAGGACCGCGAGATCCATGAGGCCGTCACCATCGAAATCAGCCACGCGCGGGCAGCGCGTGTTCCAGTCGAGCCTCACGACCTCCGGTCCGGTGAACCTCACTGTCGCTGGCGCAGGTGAAGATGGAGGCTGGGCGGCTGATTCTCCGGACCAAACCCAAGGCGCAATCACGCCGCCGCATGCGAGCAGCGCCGTGCAGAGGAACTGCGCACGATGCTCCAGCGTGGCACGGAATGAAAAGGCTCTGCTCATGTGGAAGGCACCAAATTAAAGGCTATTTCTTCTCCGCAGGCTGGGAAATGTAGAGAATCTGCGTCGCGTCCGGATGGGAATACACGCCCGAGGCGCCCACGCCGAAATAGCGATCAAAGGTGTCATCCGGGGGAGTCGCCTCGGCATCAAACCAAACCCCGCCTGCCGATGCACCTTCGCCCTCATCTTCGGATGCTCCCGGCTTGGCCTTAGGTCCCTTCGGGCTCTTCTTTCCAGCCTTTGCAGCAGCGCTTTTCCCCGGCACCATGTTTTGCGCTGCGGCCATGGTGGTCAACATGGTGCGCAGGATGCTGCCGCCATTGCTCACTCCCATGCCCGTAAATCCGCGTGGTAGCGCGGCCAGGGCCGTCTGTGACTGGGGCTGGTCCCACAGGCTGGTGCCCGGGGGGCTGTCCTTCAGGCGACCCAGCACCTTGTGCAGCAGATCCGGAGCACCCTGCACCAGGAAGACATACTCGTCAGTGATCACATAACCGAACCGTGGAGCTGGCGCGCCATCTGCCTGGCCACCGCTGAGGGATGATTTCATGGTGAAAATCTTGTGCCCTTCGTACT
>JAEYUU010000247.1 GCA_023429545.1 Verrucomicrobiota bacterium | reverse complement strand
CGCCCTCTCCAGCTCTGCCTCCGCCCGCTCCACCGTGGCCTTGTAGCTGCGAGGATCGATGGTGAAGAGAAGGTCACCCGCCTTCACCTGCGCACCATCCTTCACATGGATCTGCTCCAGATATCCGGACACGCGCGCCCGGATGTGCACCGTCTTGGGGGACGCGAGGCGCCCTACGTATTCATCCCATTCCTTGAGCCGCTTCTGCACGGGCACAGCCACGGTGACATTCGGAATCGACTGGGCCGCAGCCGGGGTGGCGGGCTTCTCACATGAGGCGAGCAGGCCTGCCACTCCTGCAAGCGCAAGGAATGCTGAAAATCTTGTCATTGGGAGGGGTTGAGGGGACCAAAGCTTACGTACAAAAACAGCGCAAGGTTGCAAGGCAACCGCCCACCCATGCTCGATTGGACAGCGGAAGGATGACGCTTCTGTTTCTTTCCCTTCAGGAAGAACCCCGCGTTGCACGCGGATGAGCCCCTTCATACACTTTCTTCATTCGCTCGGTAGTGACGTGCGTGTAGATCTGTGTTGTGCTCAGGCTGGCGTGGCCCAGCAACTCCTGCACGCTGCGGAGATCCGCTCCATTGTCCAGCAGGTGGGTGGCAAAACTGTGCCGGAACTTGTGCGGCGTCACATTCACCGGCACGCCCGCGAGACGGCAGTACTTCTTCACGATGTCCGCGATGGCCTGTACGGTCAGGCGCTTTCCCACCTTGCTGCGGAAAAGGGGTCCATCGTGGACGCCGGCCTTGCTGCGATACCGCTGCACCGCCTTCACCGCCGGTTCCCCCATGGGGCACACGCGCTGCTTCCTCCCCTTCCCCAACACCTTCACCGTCTCGGTGTAAACGTCGACATCCTCGACATTCATTCCCGCCAGTTCGCTGATGCGCACGCCGGTGCTGTAGAACATCTCCAAAATGGCAGCATCACGCTCGGGTGCCCACACAGGCGCCTGCTTCTCCTTTGGGCTGACCATCGGCAGATCGAGCATGGACGTCACCTGATTCACGGTGAGCGTCACCGGCAGCTTCTTCTCCTGCTTGGGAAGCTGCACCTCCAGCAGCGGATTCTTCGTCCAGCCGGCGCGGCGGGTCAGGAACTTGAAGAAGGAACGCAGCGCAGCGAAATGCAGTCGGATCGTGGCCCGTCCCTTTTCCGCCTTCATCAATTCAAAGAGGTAGCGCCGGAAGTCATCCGCCGTGAGGGCTTCCCACGACACGAACCCGCGATGCTCCAGACGGAACGTGTCCAGTGCATGCCGGTAGTTCTCCAGCGTGCGCGGCGACGCATTCCGCTCCACCTCCATGAAGGAGAGGAAACGGGTGGTGAGAGTGTCGTCGGGGGCGAGTGACATGCAGCGCCTGGCGTGGCTGGGACAAGGAGTAATCGCAAAGCAGCAAAGCAGCAAAGGAGATCGAGATCCCCTGCTGGTCCGCCTGCAATCTCCTTGCACCAGATCTGCTTGCGCCTACGCCACAATCTCCATCGCCACGCGCCCGGACACATCGGTGAGGCGGAAGTCTCGTCCTGCGTACTTGTAGGTCAGGATTTCGTGATCGAGGCCCAGCAGGTGCAGGATGGTGGCGTGGACATCGTGGGTGTTCATCTTGCCTTCCACGGCGGTCTTGCCGGTTTCATCGGTAGCACCGTAACGCATGCCGCCTTTCACCCCGCCACCGGCCATCCACATGGTGAACCCGGTGGCGTTGTGACCGCGGCCATTGCCATCGCCTTTGTCATCATTCGGCGTGCGCCCGAATTCTCCGCCCCAGAGAATGAGGGTGTCCTTCAGCATGTCGCGCTGTTTCAGGTCCGTGATGAGCCCGGAGATGGGCTTGTCGATGGACTCGGCGCGGCTGCCGAGGTTCTCGCGCAGGTTGTTGTGATGATCCCATCCGTTGTGCGTAATCTGGATGAAGCGCACCCCTTTCTCCGCAAGACGGCGCGCGGTGAGGCACTGCGTGCCAAAGCGCTCCGTGGCGGAGTTGTCGAGGCCATAGAGCGCCTGCATGGAGTCTGGTTCCGCAGAGAGGTCGAGCACCTCGGGCACGGACGTCTGCATCTGGCACGCCATCTCCATGGACTGGATGACCCCCTCCAGCTCGGGATTGGAGGGATCATGCTGCGCAAGCAGGCGGCGGTTCAGCATCTGCATGAAGTCCACCTGAGCGCGCTGGTTGTCATAGGACAACAGCGGCTCCAGATTCGGCAGGCCACGCTGGCCCCCACTGATGCGCGTGCCTTGATACGTGGCAGGAAGGAAGGCGGAGCCGTAGTTCATGGCTCCGCCCTGATCGTGAGGGGGATCGATGGTGATGAATCCAGGCAGGTCCTGCGCCTCGGTGCCGAGTCCATAGACAGTCCACGCCCCCATGGAGGGACGGACAAACATGTCATTCCCCGTGTGCAGCGCCACCGTGGCCTGCTGATGCGAGGGCGTGCGCGTCGTACAGCCGTTCAGCAGGCAGAGATCATCCGCGTGCTTCGAGAGCTCGGGAAAAGCCTCGGAGATCATGATGCCGCTCTTGCCACGGGGATGGAACTTGAAACGTGACCCGAGGATGGCTCCGCTCGGTCCGCCTTCGCGATCGGCAATCTCCGGCTTCCAGTCAAAAGTGTCGAGATGGCTGGGGCCACCCTGCATGTAGAGGAAGATCACCCGCTTCGCCTTGGGAGCATGATGGGGCTTCTTCGGCGCGAGGGGATTCACATAACCAGCCTTCTGCTCCGCGTGAAGCTGCCAGCCGCTCAACGCGGAAAAAGCCAGCCAGCCAAACCCAGCGCTGGTACGCTGCAGAAAGCCGCGTCGCGTCGTGGCCAGGGAGATGTTCGCACAGGTGTTCATGGGAATTGGATTTCGAATTGAGATCAGAAATTTCAGATTCGAATTACAAGAGGTAGCGAAACTCAGCACTGCTCATGAGTGCCTGGATGAAGATGGTCCAGCGGGCAGCGGCGTCCGGGGCATCGAGGGATTTCATCATGTCGCGTGCGGCTGAAACTTCAGCGGCATCCGGCTTGCGCCCGAGGATGCGAATGTAGGCGAATTGCATGCGGGCGGCATCGTCCTTGTAATCCTCCCCGAGGAGACGTTCGGCGGCAGCCTGCGCCAGCGAGGCGGCAAGTTCGCCATTCAGGAAGAACAGCGCCTGCGGCGCGACCGTGGTGACTTCGCGCAGTCCCTTGATCTGGCTGGGATCTGGGAAGTCAAACGTCTCATGCATGGGCGTGAGCATCGAGCGCAGCACCGGCAGGTACACCGCACGGCAGGGCTCATCATCCGGAGTCAGGCTGCGCAGGCGTGCCTCGCGTCCTTTTCCTCCGTAACCCGCAACCTGCACGCCACCGGGGCGCTCGAACTTCAACTCACCCGCCACAAAGAACATGGAGTCGCGGATGGCCTCCATCTCCAGTCGGCGCAGGTTCATGCGCCAGAAGAGGTCGTTGGGCCCATCGAGCTCCTCCTTCGCGGCGTCTCCCTTGCTGCTGAGGCGGTATGTCCGGCTGAGCATGATGTCGCGGAT
>JAEYUU010000227.1 GCA_023429545.1 Verrucomicrobiota bacterium | reverse complement strand
GGGGAAAGTGCGCAAGGGCGCCCTCATCAATGCCATCAATGACGGTGCGGAACTGATGACGGGTCTGCTTCCAGGGGCGCTGCGGCGAAAGATCAGCCGCAAATTTTTTGGAGGAGTCACCATGATGGTGGCCAAACCGCTCTCCAGTTGACAGGGGTGGTGTCGTGCCGTTGATGCGCCGGATGCTGAAAGAAAAAATCCAGGGCCTGATCTCAAAAACGGGGTATACCCTGATCCACAACCACAGGCTGGCACAACTGAAATCGCTGGAGCACTACAAGCCCCGGCTGGACGTCTGGAATGAGCACCTCTCCCGCCTCCTGAAGCACCACGCCGTGGATTGCATCCTGGATGTGGGGGCCGCGGATGGATTGTTTGCCCGCCGGCTACGGGAGGACATTGGCTACAAGGGCTGGATTTTTTCGTTCGAGCCCGTGCCGCAACTGGCGAAGGCCTTGGAAAAGCTGGCTGAAGGGGATGACAAATGGCAGGTGGACTGCTGCGCGGTAGGGAAGGCCTCCGGGAAGGAACCCTTCAACGTGATGTCCACTCCGGGCTTCAGTTCGTTTCTCACACCGCTAGATGATCAACTCGCCAAGTATTCGGACTCCAACCGCATCAACGCCCAAATCGAGGTTGAAGTGCGCACGGTGGATCAGATCTGGTCCCAAGTGAAGACGAGTCATGGATTGAATCGCCTTTTTCTCAAGAATACCGCGCCCGGTTATGAAATCGTCATCCTGGAAGGTGCCACGGCATGCCAGCCTGAGATGCCTCTGGTGCAGGTAAACATCAACTTCCATCCCATCCACCACGGCACGCCGAGTTACCACGACTCCATTTCCGCCTACGCGAAAGCGGGGTACAAGCCGTCATTCATTCTGCCTGATGCGTATGATCACTCCTACGGCATCGTGGAGTGTCTGGCCCTGTTTACCCACGCATGAGGGCACTTACCTGGTCCGGATGTGGTGACCGCTCTATGGCCTGCGGAAGACGGTAATGAGATCCTCGTACAATCCTGCGGGCTGGGTTTGCCCGTTGTCGTGCCATTCCTTGAATGAGGTCTGCAGGACAAACCCGCGATCGCGCAGCAACTTCTCCATGGCCTCACCCGTGAGGTCACTGCGCCAGCCGCCGAGTTTGCCTCCGGTGCTGCCGTGGTGAATGACAGCCACCGCGCCGGGCTTCATCACCCGCTTGAAGTCGTCCAGGTACGCTGCCACTTCGGCCTGGTTGATGTGCACGAAGACGTCGAACGACCAGATGGCATCCAGCGTGGCATCAGAGATGCCCGACAAGTCATTGCCAGACCCGACCTCGAAGGAGGCATTGGGTGAGTTTATGAATTTTTCTTTACAGACCGCGACGCAGGACTCGGAGATGTCCACACCGGTGAAGCGATTCGCGCGGCTGATGAGGCTTCCGGTCCAGCGCCCGCCTCCCGGTCCGATTTCCAGCACGCTGCCGCCCTGCGGAATGTGCTTCTCAAGCACGCAGCGGATGACAGAGTCCTTCCACTCCTGGGAGTGGGTCCATTCATCTCCGCCCGCGCTCCAGTCCCACGCCTCCCAGATCGCCTTGTTCAGGCCCTTGCTGTTCAGTCCCGGAATGCCGTGCTTGCGCCTCATGGCATCCATCCAGCCGAACGCGGTGCCGGAGATTTTGCTGGAGACGTAGTACACCAGAAACGCGCCGCACCACACGATGCCGTTCTCCTGCAACACCAGCAGGAGCAGGCGAATTTTCTTGCCGAGAGTGATGCGGCGGCGGTTTTCGACGATGTCCTTCATGCTTGGATGCTGTTCTGGCGGATGCTGATGATTTTGCCGTTTGCACTTTCTGCGCTGCCAGCGCACATAGGCGCGTTTCATTCCACGGGTGGGCCATATGTCAAACTTCGAACCGCAACAATCCGCATCCGCGCGTGCCGGATTGCGCATTTTGTGGGTGAAGGCGGGGCCGCTACTGCCCGCGAATACGGGTGGTCGCATTCGTACATGGCAGATGCTTCGCGCTTTGCACCGCGAACATGACGTGACGTTCCTTGCACTTTGTGAGCCACGGGAAGAGCAGGCGCAACAGGCTGGGCCTCTGGACTACGCGTCGCGGGTGGAAATGCTGCCTTGGGAAGGAGCGCCGCGCCGCTCCCTCCTCTACCTTGCGGGAGTGCTGGCAAACATGGTCCTCTCGTCCCTGCCCTTTTCTTTGTGGCGGTACCGCTCGCGCGTGATGGCCAGGCGCCTTCTCGAAGCTGACCGCGGCGGCAAGTATGATCTGATCGTTTGCGACTTCCTGACACCTGCCGTGAATTTTGCCGCCCGGGGATTCAAGACCCGGACCGTCCTGTTCCAGCACAACATCGAAGCCATCATTCTCGAGCGGATGGCTGCGACTGCGAGGAACCCGGTTGCGCGCCGGCTGCTGCGGACCCAGCATCGCCGCATGGAGAGGTGGGAGGAGCGGTTTTCCAGGCGCTTCCACGGTGTCATCACCGTATCTCCGGATGACAGCAAGGTGGCGAAGGAACGCTATGGGCTCACCAATGTGCTGGGAGAGGTGCCGACCGGTGTGGATCCGGAGTATTTCGCGGCGTCATCGTCACCTCATCCGGCTGGGAATGAGCCGCCCACAGTTGGATTCCTGGGATCCATGGACTGGATGCCGAACATCGATGGCGTGGCGTGGTTCTTAAGGGAGGTCTGGCCGGGGCTGAAGCAGTCAGTTCCCGGTGTCCGCTTCCTGGTTATTGGGCGGAATCCACCTGCCGCGCTGCGGTACCTCGCGGCGGACGATGCGGCGGTATCCTTCACCGGAACCGTGGTGGATGTGAGACCACACCTGGCGAAATGTCATGCCACGGTAGTGCCACTACTCGCTGGAGGAGGCACGCGCTTGAAGATTTTGGAGGTGATGGCCGCGGGGCTACCGGTGGTCTCCACCGCAGTGGGCGCTGAGGGATTGCCGATTGTCGCCGATCGTCATCTGCTGATCGCGGACACTGCGGAAAAGTTTGGCTCCCAAGTCGCAACGATTCTCCGTGACCGCGCCATGGCCGAGCGTCTCGTGGAGTCTGCACGGACCGAGGTGGTGGAGAGCCACACGTGGGATCGTTGCTCTCAGATTTTTCTCGATTTGTGCTTGAAGACAGGTGCCGCGCCATCTTCAACGTCACCCGCCCGCCATCTTGAAGCTGCCCAGAGCAGCGGCCCCTGAAGTATTAACACACATGACTACCGCAGGAATTATTGGAATGGGTTACGTGGGCCTGCCACTGGCCTTGAGATTTGCGTCGACGGAAGGATTCAACGTTCTTGGCTTTGATACCGACGAGTCGAAGGTGGCCGAGTTAAACCAGGGGAACAGCTACATCAGCCACATCGATGGAGGCAGGGTCAAGGAAACGGTAACGGCCGGAACGCTGCGGGCGACGACGGATTTCAAGATGCTGTCCACCTGTGACGCGATCATCATCTGCGTGCCCACACCGTTGGGAGGACATCGTGAACCAGACCTCACCTATGTGCTGAAATCAGGTGTCAGCATCGGGCAGAATCTGCGATGCGGCCAGTTGGTGGTCCTGGAATCCACCACCTATCCCGGCACTACTGATGAAGATCTGAGGGGAGTGCTGGAGGCGGAAAGCGGACTCAAGGCAGGAGTGGATTTCCACTTGGCGTATTCTCCGGAACGGGAAGATCCTGGCAATGCTGCCAGCAGCATCGAGAACATTCCCAAGGTGGTGGGTGGCTATACCCCAGGGTGTGGCAAGAAGGCGGAGGAGCTCTACGCACGTATCGTACCCCGGGTCGTTCCCGTGTCGAATGCCCGTGTGGCGGAGGCCTGCAAGCTCCTGGAAAACATTTTCCGGTGCGTGAACATCGCCCTCGTGAATGAACTGAAGCTCATCTACCAGGCGATGGGCATTGATGTCTGGGAGGTGATCCGGGCATCCAGCACCAAGCCCTTTGGATTCATGCCCTTTTATCCCGGCCCTGGTTTGGGAGGGCACTGCATTCCCATTGATCCCTTCTACCTCACGTGGAAGGCACGCGAGTACGGCCTGAACACGCGATTCATTGAGCTGGCGGGTGAGATCAATACCCAGATGCCCGTCCATGTGATCGCCTCCCTTCAGGAAGCGCTGAATGGACGGGGACGGACTTTCAAGGGAAGCCGTATACTGGTCGTGGGGCTGGCCTACAAACCCAATGTGGATGACACCCGGGAGTCGCCCAGCTTTGTCCTCATGGATTTGCTGAAGGCTCGCGGAGCTGAGGTGGCCTACCATGATCCCCATGTGCCGGTGATTCCGCCTACCCGAGAGCATGCCCACTGGGCAGGTGTCCCATCCGTCCCATGGGACCGTGATACGTTGAGCGCTTTCGATGCGGTGCTGATTTCCACCGCACACCGGTGCGTCAACTATGAGGAGCTCGGTGAGTGGAGCCGTCTCATTGTGGACACGCGCAACGCCATGGGTGCTCTGCCAAGGTACTCGGACCGTGTGATCAAGGCGTGAGTGGCGGAGCCTCAGCGGCCGACCGGCTGCTCACCAGTTCGTGATGTCATCCTCGGTATCCTCGATGCCGTCTGGTCCGAGAGAGTACAGATCGTAGCTGTCCTTGTTGTACAGGCCGGGGCAGCGGTAGCGGTAGCGGCGCTTCCAGGGGTCCAGGAGGCTTTCCCGCACTTCATCGGGCTCACCAATCGCGTCCTTGTCTTTTGCCTTCCTGGAGAAGGCGGCCCCGAGGCCCTCCGCATCCGTGGGGTACCTCCCATTGGACCTCCTGTTGACATAGAGCACGAACTCTAGGCTCTTGATCTTGAGCCATGCCTCCCACTCCTGCTGGAAACCGTCTTTTCCTCCGGGATGTTTCGACGCCATCCAGTTGATGGCAAGGTAGGAGACGATCATCAACACAAGGATGATGCCGAGGAACCATCCTGCCGCCCTGGCCCACCATGGCCATTTCTTCTTCGTTGCTCCGGGCTGGGTGGGCTGGCTCATGGGTGAGATGACGAATTGCCCGGGGGGGAGGGCAGGGGCCGGAACCGTTGGTGCCGCGTCCGGTAAAGGCTATTTAGGAGGAGGGGAAGCGCAAATCCAAAAAATCTCGTGTATTTTCGTAACTCAACGTGCTCCATTCCGAAATCATCGTTGCGGGCACGTGTTTGCATACTTGCCCCTCCCCAACGAACACATCAGAATCGAGCAAACGAACAACCTGAAATCCCACATCCATGTCAACCACCCTTGCAGCCACCCTCGCAGTCCAGGCCACAAACGTCTCCCAGATTGGTGTGAAGCTCATGGCCGTCACCTCGCCCTTCCTTGCGCAGGGTGACTTGAAAGATCAGATGTCCGGCGCCCTCGGCATCCTGAATCTTGTCGGACTTGTGCTGGCCTTCGGCGGCCTGCTTTTCGCAGCCGTCATGTTCATGATGGGCCAGACTGAGCGCATGATTTACGGCCTTGTCGGCGCGTTGATCGGCGGCCTCGCCTTCCTCATCGTGAAAGCCATGTTCGGTAGTTCCGATGACAACGTGAACGACCTCGAGCTCGGATCCTAGTCCTCCGCTGGGTGGTTTTCCTGCCAGAGTCCGCGTCAGCGATGGCGCGGACTCTGCTGGAAGGTGTTTGTCTGCCACAGGTCCTTGATCTGCAATACATGGAAGAAGAGGCCAAAGTCCGCTACTACGAAACGAACGAAGGCCGGGAGGTCAGCCAGGGTTTTGCTGGCTTTCAGGGGAACAATGTTCTCCTGCTTCTTGGCGCCGTGGGATTGTCATTGATCCTCTCCCAAGGCGTGGACAACCTGGACTATCCCATGTGGGCAAACCTCATCATCATGAGCCTGCCCGTGGTGGTGGTTTCCGCCTATGTTTTTGGCTTGAAGCAGGGCAAGCCTGTCTCCTATGATATTGAGTTGGCCGAGTGGCTCATTATCAAGCTGACCCGCATCAACTATTTTTCTCCCAAACAGGTGGAGCCCATGAAGCTCCCCTGGCTGGACAACAGCAAAGCGCCGACCAGGAAGACCAGCATCGATGGCAAAGATCGTTGACGCGTATTTGGATCGCAACCTCGTCATTTACCGGGGGCTGCAAAAAGGCGGCGCCATCGGTCGTGGATATAGCATAGAACTTCCGGACACGGAAAACACCGACCCTGAGTGGCTGATGTCCCTGGAGGACAATCTCCGGGTGCTTCTCCGTCTGGTGCATCCGGACCTGCGCCTGCAGGTTACCTGGAGTGTCGATAGCGACTACCGTCACGAGATTGAGCGCTACAAGGAGGAGACTGAGCGGCTCGGCGGTGACAACTGGTCCATCAAGGCCCGTGAGGAGCGATACAACCGCTACGACAAGAAGATCAAAAACCGCCAGCTGCGCCGGGAGCACCTGAACTTCTACTTCACCTCCAAGATCGCGGGCAAAACAGGTGGGGTGGGGCGTGCCTATTATGAAGAGGTGCTGCAGGCCGCGGCGCGGGAACAGTCTGAGCTGGAGGCAGCCCTTCGTGGTCAGCTCACCCCCTTGGGTGGCGTCGTGATTCCCATGACGAACATGGATCACTTCCAGGAGTTCTACCGGTTCTTCAATCCAAGCGCGTTCGAGAATGAAGCGGTGGTGCTGGATGACCTTTTTGATCCGGCGCAGTCCGTGTGTGACATGTGCTTCAACGGGGATGCCGCTCCGCTGAACATGAAGTCCTCCATCTTCAAGCTGGACGGCTTTTTCCAGGGGGTGTGCGTCCTGAAGGCGCTGCCCAAGTTCACCTATATCGGCATGATGCGGCTGCTCACGCAGCTTGATATCATGGACTACCAGATCTCCGTGAACATCGAAGCAGGGGATGTGGAAAAGGACCGCGTGGAGACGGAGGCGAGGCTGGCGAAGTACGAGCGCGGCAAGATCACCGCTTCCATCGAGGCCACCATCGCCAAGCTGCGGACTCGCGTGCGCCGGCTTGCGACCAATGAGGTGGTACCCTACCGGGTGCACCTGCTGGTGCGCGTCTGGGATCGGTCCGAAGAGGGCTGCAACGGGAAGCTGGCGGCGGTAAAGAGCTCCATCCTGAAACTTGGTGGCGCCCAATCGTACGAGCCCACCCTGCCCACCTCGGTGAAGAACTACTGGCAACTCACCATGCCCGGTTGGGCATGGTCGAACTACAACGACTTCAAGCTATACGTCGAAGACGTCAATCTCGCCGATCTGCTGCCCATCTCCAGCACTCCCACCGGAGATCTGGACGAGGCGGAAGCCATCTATGATGGTCCTCGCGGCGCCCTCATGGGCTGCGTGACCTTCGTGGGCAAGAAAGGAGCGCAGCGCCCTGAGCATGGCATCATGTTCGGCGCCTCCGGCGCGGGCAAGAGCGTCTTCACCATCGATCTGCTCACGCAGACGGCGCCTTACTACGATTTCACCGCGATCGTGGAGGAAGGCCTGTCTTACAATCTCTTCACCCGGCTGTACGGCTGTGAGCCAATCATCGTCCAGCCCAACGGCAATCTCACCTTCAACTACCTGGACACCCGGGGCCTGCCTTTGAGCCCTGACCAGCTTGGTGGCGCCACCGCCGTGGCGCACCTCATGGCGGGTCCGCCGAAGGATCTGGACAAGGACCGAATCAGGCAGGCTCTCCTGTCCAAGCAGGTGGAGCGCTTGTATCAGGATCAGTTTGAGACATGGTCCATGCGCCACCCGAACGAGCGCTATGAAGCCGCCCGCCGCTGCTTTGCAGCCCGTGAATGGGGCGCGAAGCACATGCCCAAGGGCACAACTCTGGCGGACTGCTGGCTCGATTACACGAACGCATGCCTCGAAGGGGATAGTGAAGCCGTCGGGCTCAAGGAGTTCAATTTTGATCCCGCGAAGGTGGAGGATTTCATGAATGATCCGGGCCAGCGTGGCGACATGATGTCCCTGGCCTACACGCTGATGTCCGCGGAGGACATGCCGACGCACGGCCAGTTCGTGGAAATGCTCAATCTGGAGAGCCGCCAGCGTCGTGCGCATGAGGATCTTGGTCTGCTGCGCACGCTTCTGGAGCCCTGGGGGAGGAATGGGCGCTACGGTGCCATCCTGGACGGGGTGAACAACGTGGACCTCACCAAGAAGGTGGTGCATTTCGAACTCTCGTTCATCCCTGAATCCGCCAAGGAACTGCGGGATGTCGCCGCTTTCATGATCACCAATGACGTGCGCAAGGAGATCATGCGCCGTCCGCGAAACATCCGCAAGCGCGTGATCCTGGAGGAACTCTCCGCGTTCCTTGCCATGCCGGACGGGGAGCGCATCACGCGTGAGTACTACGAACGTATGCGCAAGTACTCCACCTGGGTGTTCTCCATCATCCAGCAGTTCCAGCGCATCAAGGACCACCCGGTGCGGTCCTCGGTGATCGGGAACTCCCGCATCATGTTCATGCTGAAGCAGCCCGACCAGCGGGATGTGGAGGCAATGTCACAGGGTTTCCGTGTGCCTTCCATCACCAAGAGGCAGGTTGCGGCATTCCCCGATCCCTCGGAAATGAAATCTGATCCCTACGGTTCGTTCGTTTACTACCACGAATCCACCGGCAGACCTCGCATCGCCATTGGCAAGCACTATGCTTCCAAGGAGATGATTCTGGCCAGTGCCACCTCGGGTGAGGCCTTTGAACGCCAGAACCAGCAACTGAAGCAGTACGACGGTAATGCCTTCAAGATGATTACCGCACAAGCCCGCCTCTAGGCGGAACGATTCTCTCCCAAATCGTAACCAAACCTCCCAGTTTCCGAATTCAACATCAACCACTCCATTCATGAAAGGCACCGCCCGAGTCCTGCTTCTCATACTTCCGTTTCACTTCATCTCCTGCTCTGCTGATGGGGGACCCTCCGGCGCCCTGGTGGGATTGCTCACAGGCGGTGTCTTGGGCGCCGTAGGAGACGAACTGAGGAACGACGACGATGACGAGGAGAACAGTCTCTTCGGCGGCTCCAACGGAAACAACAACAGTAATAACAACAACAGCAACGGATTCGGCGGAGGCACGGTCACGACTACTACGGGCACCGGCAGCAAGACCGATACGAATGGCGATGGAGTCATTGATGAGAACGACGCCTCCAGCGGGACCACCACGACAGTCATCTCTGGCAACAACAGTGGGAACAACGACGACGACGATATTTTCGACAAGCATGGCGGCCTGATCACCGGAGCCATTGCCGGCGCTGCGGCAGGCGCGATCACCGATTCCTTCCGCAAGAAGGAAATTCAGAAGAAGTACGACGAAGGTTACGCCAAGGCCAAGAGTGACGCCATCAAGGAGTTCTACTGGCTGAAGCGTGACGCGCAGAAGACCATGAAGGACCAGGAAGCTCCCGTGCAGTACCGGTATTACGAGGTCGAAGTTCCCGCTCATACCACCAGTGACGGTGTGCTTATCGACAAACATCGCCGTGTTATCGAAGTGGTGGAGTGAGCTGTTCGTCTCCTTTGCAAACTCAAACCAGCAAAGTCATGAAAACGTCCATATTGCTATTGTCCATGGTGCTGGCCCCAGTGGGCTTGACGCATGCTGCAGGGGCCGGCGAACCGGTCTACGATGCGCAGTTGGAATTGCATGTGATCCCCAAGCTTGGTGAGATCAAAACCAATCTTGATGGAATCCTCGAGAAGGCCACCCAGCAACTGGAGCTTGCCCAGGAGGACAATCAGTCCATGGAGGACATCAAGAAGGGGGTGCAGGACACCGTGGAGCGCCTGGACTCGCTCCTGGAACGCATCGGCAATCCCGCGGATGTGAGCATGGATGACATTTCGAGAAACAAATTTGGCGATGTTCAGGATGCGGTGAGCAACGCTCTGGAGGACGGAATCGTCAAAGATCGCCCCGATGCGGATACTGGTGACACGAGCATCTTCAGTGAAACGGGAGGTGGAATCATTAAAGAAATCAAAGGGACTTACGAGTATCAGAAGGATTCGGGCGGTGACAAGGTCACTGAGGATCGTGATCCCGCGAAGTACGTTGGGGAAACGGAACAGATCAAAGCGGTGAATGAGTACTACCGCGTGCGCGACGCGGCGGTGGCGCGGCGTGAGGCCCTTCTGGAAGTGCTGGCCGATGTCCTGGAGAACATGAATGATGACTCCGACGATTTTGCCCATGTGGCGAAGCAGACCGCCCTGGTGGAGGTCATCCAGGGGCAGCTTCAGGTCTGCAGCAACGACATCAACAACGCCTACAATGACGTGGCGGTAAAGGGCCTGCAGGTGTACACGCTCAACTCGGTCAAGTCCAAGGGTGATGCCGAGCCCATGGTCAACGAGATGGAGGAAAAATCCGACGATCTCGCTGCGAAACTCGATGAAGTCTTGAAGGACCCTGGAATGCCTTCAAAGCCGTCTGGAGGCGCTGTGAGCACGTCTGGCTTCCTGCCCTGGCCTACGCGTTCCTGATTTACCCCTGCTCGCGTCCACCTCCACCCGCCGATGAAACTCTTCCAACTCGCCATCGACATCATCCCGTACGGGATGTCGAACGATGACGTGCAGAATGGCTTCGCCAGAGCCCTATCCATTCCGTGTGAGGAGATCTACCATGTGCTGCGGCTGTTCACGGTGGCGCTGGCCTTCGCTGGCCTGCTCATGGCTGCGTACAAGGTGCAGATGGGTGGAGATTTGGGCGGGCTCGGGACGCAGTTGATTTCAACGGTGGTGGTGGCCGCTTCCCTGGCATTTGTGCCTCGCTGGATACTTGATGCTCACATTGCTCTGGGACCGTATCTGCTGGCGGAAATCGGAGTGGATATCGAGAAGGTGATGAATGATTTTCTCACGCTGCTGGCGGAGAATCTCGCGATTTCCATCGCCTCCCAGGTGGCGAAAATGATGCTCGGCTTCCTTTTCCTCGGGTTGATGTTCCTGGGCTTCATTGCGATCATCATCATCATCATCTCGTTTATCATCGCCATCGTGGTGTACGTGATGGTGATTGTCGGATTCCTCGCTCAGATAGCCGCGGTGTACATCGGACTTTCCATCATGCCCATCTTCCTTGGCATGCTGTTGTTCGACAAGACCCGGGAGACGGGTTTCAAGTACATCCTCGGCATGGTGGGCATTTTGTTCTGGCAGCTTGGCTGGGGGCTGGGCTTCCTTTGTATTCAGGAGACCTTTGGTGCGCTCAATGATTCCACCCGCGAAGTGGGGACGCTTGGCGCGATCAATTTCGTGTTCGGCGGCATTGTGAGCGCGGCCCTGTCGCTCGTGCAGGCACTTTTGATGTATTCGGTCGTCACCAAGGCGCCGAAGATCATTTCGGCGGCCATTGTGTCGGGATCGCAGATTGGCTCGGCACTCGTCTCCGCCGGCGGCTCGACGATCATGGGTGCGGCCAGCGGAGCAGTGTCTGCTGGGGCGCAGGTCGGTATGATGGTGGCCACGAGCGGAGCATCTGCTCCAGCCTCTGGCGCGGCCATGGGTAGTAGTGCTGCTAAAAAGTGATTCGAGAGTACTGAATGAAACCCTCCTCCGCACTTTTCATCAGCAAAGAAGGCCTGGCGACCTTCTGGTTCCTGCTTGCAGCAGGCGCCGTGGTGGGATCGTGTTTCTATGTCCATCGTCTCATCAGCAAAACCGCATTGCGCCCGCAGTACATCATCATGGACAGGAACGATGTGCTGCCCATGATTGTTGAGGGGGATCCTGCGCGGCTGGAGGCGCGGGACGCGGATCAGACCCGGCTTTTGATGGATTCGATTTTCAACAAGGCGCCTTCTGGGCTGGATGCCCCGGAGCGCTGCAAGTCACTGATGTCGGAAAACGCCTGGAAGTGGGTGCAGACAGAGCTGCTGGACAAGCAGAATGACGCCTTCCGTGACGGGCAGATGCATCAGAAGATCGAGATTGAAAAGATTCAGATCCGCCGGCTGCCAGAGCAGGATGCGGTGATAGCATCCGTTGGTGGACAGTTGCTTCGCACGGGTGTGTTTGATGGAAAAATGTTCAACGAAGTCTGGGAGGTCAAAGCGGATGTGCTCTGGCTTCCGAACGCCTCCCTGTTGCAGAAAGGGCGCACTCCTCTCATCTGCCATCGATTTTCCTGCCGGGAGGTGCCTGTCGCCTCCACGATCCGACGGACTCAGGAGGGCGCACCTCCGCTGCCACCCCCAACAACCAGCACCCCGAACGCCGCGCCCAATTGATCCATGAAGTCCGTCGTTGATCTCTTCGTTGTCAAAGACCGAACCGCCATCTTCTGGTTTACGATGGCATGTGTCAGCATCGTGTGCAGTGCCATCTTCGTGCAGAGGGCG
>JAEYUU010000224.1 GCA_023429545.1 Verrucomicrobiota bacterium | reverse complement strand
AGACGTGTGAGTGCGGATGCACGGTCAGCGCCAACATAGGGCCAGCGTTCATGAACGCCATCGTAGTGCGAGTGGCAGAAGAAAGCCTTCCACTGAGGCGCGGTGGCATCATCGTGGAGGCCGAGGTAGTTGCAGCCAATCGCCCCCCGTGAGAAGCCCGCGATGATGACGCAACACAAATCCGCGCCGTACTTTTCTCCGAGTTCGCGCAGGGTGGCAGTGGCATAGCGATTCGTCTCACCCACGTCACCCCACCACTTGGTGGCGTTTTTCTTGGTGCCTTCCACGAGTTCGACATATGGCAGGCAAACCCAGATGAAGCCGCGTCCGCCGCTGAGGCCATAGCCCAGATTGCTGCCGGCCACGGTGCCCTCCGAGACATCGCCATACTTGTTCTTGTAGCCGCCATTGCCCGCGTATTCCGCAATGACGGGATACTTCCTCCCCGGCACCCAGTCGGTCGGCAGGTAGAGGGCATGGTGCACCCCGGTGCTCTGCCATCCGGGAGTGGTTTGCTTTACACGATGCCCGGCGGCCGGCGCAGCGTTCTCCATTTCTGGCGTGGTGAGATCGGCCGTCACCACCGAGAGATCCGGCAACTCCTGCGCCCTCGCGGTGGAGTCTGCCGAAAGGATGAAGAGAAGTGATAGGAGCGCGAAGGCGGGAGACTGCGTATTCATGGGTGCATGGCCGGTCCTTGGTTGAACGCGACAGAATCCCGATTGCTTGCGCTTGGCAGGAGGTGGAAGCCGCGTTACGAGGCGTGGCGCATGAATCTGCACCGTGTCGACGCGGGAACTGTTTTCCGGCAACTCTGCACCATCCTCCTGGGTCTGGCGGCATGTGGCTGCAGTGGCAGTTCCCATGATCGGGTTTCGCATGGCACGATTCGGACGCTGCAGAATCGCGCGGTGGAAGCCTCCCGACTGGGGGTGAACCTCAAGGGAGGAGAGGTGGACGTGCGCGTGGATCACACGCACGGCGGGCAGCCGTCCGTGACGGTGCCCATGAAATGGCATCACGGCCTGCCTGCGGTGGACGGGAAGCTGAACGGCAAACCGGTCCTGCTGGTGGTGGACACTGGCAGCCAGGGCTGCTTGGTACTGGATGCGGATGTGGCCGTGCGGGCCAGGGTGGACGTCCTGCGGCATTCGCCGGACAGGTTCCGGCTGGAGGGCGCCTTCGGCAGTGAGCCGGCCATCGTGGGCCGCGTGCGGCAGGTGGACGTGGGAGCATGGAGCATCCAGGGGCTGCCGTGCCTGATCCGCACGCATCGCAGCCTGATGGGTGGAGGTATCTGGCGCGAGCAGATTTCGCTGAACATCTGGGGCATGGCATTGCTGAACCAGTCCTGCAGTTATCTCACGCTGGATCACAATCGAGACAAAGTCACCTTTGGCTTCGAGGGCAGCTACCGGCCCCAAAAAGGCAACCAGACCTGGAAGGTACCGCTGAAGTTCCGCAACGGCCTGCCCTATGTGCAGGTGGGGAATGGCGATGCCAGATGGGAGGCGCTGCTGGATACCGGGGCGAACTCGCCTCTGGAGGTGACCCAGGACGTGGCGCGGCGCGCGAACCTCCTCGCCAGTGCGCGAATGCTGCCGGGCCAGCGTTTCGGCGTGGGCGCGGCGGATGGCGAAACGCTCAACACCCTGCACCGTGTGATGGTGCCGAAACTTTTTGGCCTGGGTTCCACCATGCGGGAGGTGCCGGCCTTCATCGTGCGTGATGAGCCGAAGGTTGGCTCCGGCTTGCTGGGGAACTACCGGGCGACCCTGGACTTCCGGAGAAAGATCCTCTGGCTCGAGGTACCGGTGAAATGAAATAAAGATGACGAGTGCGCACTTCTGGTGGAAAGGCATGGAGTCGCTTCACCTGCTACCCACCCATGAAAACGATCGCCGCGGTGCTGCATGAGCGCGGGCTCCCCAGGCCCTATGCCACGAGCAAGCCGCTCGTAATTGAAGAACTTGAGCTCGATGGCCCGCAGGAGGGCGAGGTGCTCATTGAGATGACCGCCGCCGGCCTGTGCCATTCGGACCTCTCCGTGCTCAATGGCACACGCCTCTGGCCGCTGCCCATCGTGATCGGCCACGAAGCGTGCGGCTTCGTGCGCGAGTGCGGCAAGGGGGTGAAGGATCTGAGCGAAGGGGAGCATGTGGTGTTTTCCTTCCTGCCCACCTGCGGGCACTGCCCCATGTGCGCGAGCGGGCGTGCCTCCCTGTGTGAGCCGGGAGTGGTGGCAAATCGCGCGGGAAAGCTCATCACCGGGAGCGTGCGCTTCTGGAAGGGCGGTGCGAGCCGCGTGCATCACCACTCCGGCGTCGCGGGCTACTCGCAGTACAGTGTCATCGCGCGCGAATCGATCGTGAAGGTGCCGCAGGACATCCCGCCGGAGACTGCCGTGCTCTTTGGCTGCGCCATCATGACCGGCGTGGGAGCGGTGGTGAATACGGCCAAGGTGGCCGCGGGCACTTCCGTGGCTGTCTTTGGTATGGGCGGTGTGGGGCTCAGCGTGGTGATGGGTGCGCGAGCCGCGGGGGCGAATCCCATCATCGCGGTGGATGTGCTCGACTCGAAACTCGAACTGGCCCGGCAGTGCGGCGCCACGCATGTGGTGAATGCCTCACGCGTGGATCCCGTGGTGGTGGTGCGCGAGCTCAGCAACGGCGGCGTGGAACATGCCTTCGAAGCAGTGGGCGATGCGAAGGTGATCGAGCAGGCCTTTGCCAGTGCGCGGCGAGGCGCGCGTGCGGTTAGCATTGGCCTCACGCATCCCGACAGCAGAATCAGCCTGCCCGCGCTGGCCTTTGCCGCGGATGAGAAGTCGCTCATGGGCAGCTACATGGGCTCATGCGTGCCGCAGCGCGACATTCCGCGGTTCATGGCCATGTACCGGGCGGGGATGCTGCCGGTGGAACTGTTGCTCTCACGCACGATCTCCCTGGAACAGGTGAATGAAGGATTCGATCTGCTGGCGCAGGGCGAGGTCGCCCGGCAGGTGATCCGGTTTGCGAGAGGGTAGGAGGTGTGGGAGTGCGAATGTCGGAGGTGTTGGAACTTGGCGCGAAAGTGCGTTTGTGTCAGCGAAATCCCACGAAGGAGGAATGCGTTTCGCGAGTGGACCGCTCGCCCGACACATTCACGCTACACGCCTTCAGGACGATCCCACTCGATGTACTTCGGCCCTCTGGATGGACGCCGCGTGGAGGGGCGGTGGCAGAGCTTCTTGAACAGGCGAAGCAGCGTTCTCATGGGAAGGTCTTGCATGGTAGCGTGTTATTATGAACACTACTCATTGGAGTATGCTTCGCAAGTGCAAAACATCGGGAGAAGTAACATTTCTGCCCCCCAATGATGGGAGGTCCACTCCTTGAAGTGGGCCGCCACCCCTCCTCCGCCCTATTTCACCTCCACCGACCACACCTCGGATGAGCGGAAGCCGGGTCTCGCCTCGCCACTGGGGATGATGATGCGGCCATTCCACATCGTGGTGGGCACGGTGGCTCGGGAGAGGGGTCCGTCCGGAAGGCGGCGCCATTCGCCAGAGACCACGTCAAACAACTGCGCACCCTTCGGGAAACCGGGATGTTCCGTCTCCGGCTTGAAGCCGACCTTGCCGCCATCGTCTCCGCAGAGGAGCAGCAGGCCACGGTCCACAGAAGGCGCGGGTGTGCAGGCGGCCACGGCTACTTGCGGGACATCGGCCAGCTTTACCCACGTGCCTGCCTTGTTGTCTTTTCCCGGAGTGTAGCGGTAGGCGTCCTTGAGCCAGTCACGCGCCGGTTTGCCATCGGTCCCGGCATGGAGACCGGCCCCGGTGAAGAGGTGGAAGGCTCCATCATGCGCACCTGCCGTGGCCAGCATGCGGGCGGGGCCGGGCCAGGGCGGTAGCGTCTGCCAGGTGGCAGCGAGGTCGGCGAGGTTCAGTGACCAGAAGTTGTGCATGGCCTGGGTGGCATCCGCCTTCTCGATGCCGCCTGCCACATAGAGTATATCACCAATGAGTACACCACACGTGTTCGCGGACGGCTTGGGCAGGGATGGCAGCGTGCGGTTGATGATGGAGCCATCATCCCCCAGGCGCAGCGCATATACGTTCGCGAGATGCCCATCGGCATTGCTGCCACCTGCGCAGATGACTTCATCCTTCCATGTCACGCTCACGCCGTAGCCAACGGGTTTGGGAAGCTTGCCCGCCTTGCGCCACTGGCCGTCCGGCTTGCCGAGCACCCAGATGTCATCATACCAGATTTTCGTGCCGCCCTCCCAGGGACGCTTCTCCGGGAAGTTCGCGCCACCTGCAACCAGTAGTGCACCACCGGTCACCCCTGCATGCATGGCCGCGAATCCTTCCTTGTCCGGCAGCGGCGGGAGCTGGGACCAGTGAAGTGAGGGAAGGCGCGAGGATGATTGCGCGGAGGACATGAGGGGGAGGGCGAGGAGGAGGAAAAGGGGGAGAATGGGAGAGGGGGAGAATGAGAGAGAAGCGATCCCAAGACATGACCGCGAGGGTGATACAGATGCTTCCCCGCGACGAACCACCTTGCGCGCAGCGCTTTGGAATGCGGTGCGAAGCAACGCTTTGGTGAGTGTGTGGAATTTGTCGGGAGAGGAGCGGAGAGTTGATAGGAGACTTGCGGCACGGGGCACCGGCGTGGGGGCGGAGCTGGGATGCCTGGAGGTGGTGCATCGCAGAGACTCCGGCCTGAAGCTCCCACCCAAAGCGGTGCTTCGCACACGCACTCCAAGGCGCTTCGCGCAAGGTGGTGAGTGTCTGGATAGATTGGGAATCAACATGGGTGCGGGTTCACGAGACGTTTCGTTTGATGCCACGGCAGGGAGAGAGCGTTGGTGTGCTGGTGGAATCGTGCACCGTTATGTGACGCATCGGAGATTTTGTTCGCGCTTACTTCTGCGCCGCGCTGCACTTCAGCAAGGTGTAGATGGCCAGAGAAGCATCGCCGCGGGTGATGGTCTCCGATTTGGCATCGATGCGCTGTATGGTGTCGCGCACATCATCCTCTCTCACGCCATCAATGGCCCGCAGGGTCTTCACGAACTCCTCCGTTTTCATGGCGACGGCATCTTTGCTCTCGGAAATTTTTCCGAGTCGCTCCGCAAGCTGGCGCGGCACGCCGCTCTCCTGCTTCATCAGTTTTGGAAGGGCCTCCAGCCACAGCTTCGCTGTCACTCGATCAAGCCGCTCGGTGGCGCGCGCATCGTAGTCCGCGAAGAATCCCTGCGTGGCGAGGTACTGCACGGCGGGGATCCACCTTTCTTCGCCGGTGACCTTCACATCGTTGAAGAAGCTCACGAGGAACTGCTTTTCGGCGAGGGTGCGCACGAGCTTGCGGCTGTCCAGCGCGGCGGGCGTGACCTTGTCCTTGATGGCCAGCGCGGCGGCGAAGCCTGCGGCCTCACCGGTCTGCATCCACACGGGCTCCAGGCGGATGGCGCCCCACATCACATGCGTGGCGGAGAGGCAGATGGGCACGAGCATGTTGTCCACTCCTTGCGGCAGCAGGCTGCGATAGGGGATCTGCGTGGGGCGGGACTCCTCCGTGAGGATGAGCTTGCCGTCATACTTGAATCCGGGACGCGAGTCGGTGGTGCAAGAGTGGGAGTCCTGGTACCAGTCCGTGGTGCCCACGCTGTCCGGCTGGATGGGCGTGCGGCCGTAACCCTTCGCGAGGAAGCCATCATTCTCCGTGAGCACATGGCGGCCCACGATGCGACGGGCCTCGCGCACATACATCTCATAGGGGATGTGGCCGTTGTCGGTGAACTCATCCTTCGGCAGGCCCCATTCTCGGAAACTTGCGCGCGCTTTCCCGGACACGGACTCGTCATTCTGTAGAAACCAAATCAAGCCGAGCGCGAAATTCTTGTGCCGCTCGATGATCTTCTCACGCGTGGGCCAGTCGGCCTCGGGG
>JAEYUU010000192.1 GCA_023429545.1 Verrucomicrobiota bacterium | reverse complement strand
GGGAATCACTGGCGCGCCACCTTCGATGGGGAGGGCGGGGGAAGGCGCGGCAGCCGTCGGCATGGCCACTGTGGCAGTGCCGGGCACGGCAGCGGGGGTGGCGGGTTCTTCCGGCTTGTCCTTCGCTTTTTCATCGCGCTTCAGCCAGCCGAAGATGCCCTTGCCCTCGCGGCCCGCCTTGATGTCCGCCGGTTCCTCGCCAATGCGATCCGTGAAGTGCAGCGTGAGAGCCTTGTCGAGGAACTCCTCCGTCTCGCTGATGCTCATGGTCTCCATCGCGGAAGGCATGGACAGGGAGGCCATCTGCAGCGTCCACCATTTCTCCAGGCTGTTCTTGGAAGCTCCCAAGGTGGGAAAGTGCTGCTGCAGGAGATCGCGATCCGGCCTGTCATCCGTGGCCAGCGCATCCAGGAACTTGGACACGCGCAGCGGACCATCCGGCTGGTCGAGCAGGGTCAGCAGCAGGGCACAGGAAGACACTTCATAGATGCCTCGTGAGAGCGCATCCAGGTTCTTCGGATCCGCCGCCAGGATGCGGTCGATGCTGTACACCTGGCCGCTGCGGAACACCGCGGCGAAAAGCACGCTGGGGCGGTTGCGGCTGCGGAACTCCATGGCCTGCATCACCCCGGTGAGCAGCCACTCCGGCAGGATGTCCTTTTCGCGCTCGGTATTGATGTCCTTGTGATTGCGCAGGATGCGCTCCGCCAGGAGGATGCGCACCAGCTCGAGGGTGTAGTCCTCCCTGCGGAAGTCATTGCGCAGTTGCACGGAGAGCTGGAGGTGGAACCCGCCATAATCCATGAGATTGATCCGTGGCTTCACCGAGGCCTCGGCGGGGTTGATGTTCGGCGGGGTTTTCACCTCCACCACCACGGGGATGGCGTAGCGTCCGTCATCCTTGAGCAGGCGACCGAGCGTTGCCGCGGTCTCTTCACTCATGATGCAGAACGCGCTGCGCACCGAAAGATCCGCGCCATGTACCACGAACTGCTTGTTCGAGCTGACAGAGCTGCTGAGTGTGGGCCCCGGCTGGGCCTGCGCTGGCTGCTGGGCTTTCAGGGGAGCAAGCTCCGCCGACGGCGGGGGGGGCGTCGTGGGAAGAGCCTCCTGCGCTCGCGCCTGCACGTGAAGAAGGCAGGCCCACAAGACTGGCAGGCTCAGGATGCTGATGGTGCGCTGGCGCATGGAGGAGGAGAACGGAATGAAAACAGACACAGAACTGGCAGACGGCCGCTGGGCGGACCTCACGACTTCACCGTCTCAGAGCGGGGATCCAGGATGACCTTGTCCTTCTCGAAACGGATCTGATTCATCTGAAACACGGTGTGAATTTCGCTCTGCAGGCTCTCGGAGAGGCTTTGCAGGCTGGGCACCAGCGCGCTCATCACGCCGCGCGGCAGAGGCAGCCGACCGAAAGCTCCGCGCTTCACCTCGACCACGAAATTCCCGCCTTCGCGCATCACCGTGAAGTCCAGGGATGCGGTGGTGGAGCGCTTCCCATCCGCGCCGTCCCAAGTCAGGCAGATCCGCGCCACGTCCGGCTCGAGGTCCAGAGCCACCCGGCTGAAGGGTTTCATGGCGGTGGTGAATGGCGACTGCTGCCCGTGAATGGTGGCACTGAGATACCGGTTCACATCCCCTTCGCTCAGTTCGAGCGGTGCATTGCGACGCCATAGCGTCTGCTCCATTCGATCCACAATGGGTGGCACGGTATTCTTTCCCGCGTGGTCGGAACCCTGCACCCGGGACCAGTCCGCCGCGCGATGGCTCTGGATCACCGCAGCGGTGAAGAGGCCGAACCACGCGGCGAGGAAGAGGTTGGAGGCGAATCGAAGCACGCGCGGGCCGGGGTGGGAGAGTGCGGAAAGCGGTGCAGGAGGCGCCCGGGATCAGGCGACCTTGTTGGATGCAGAGGAGCTGCCAGAGCCCGAGGAGGCACCGGAGCTGGAAGTCGAAGTGGTCGATGGCGCAGCCGCGGGTGCTGCTGCCGGTGCGCTGGAGCCGCCGCCGCTGCCACCTGCGCTGTCCTTCTTCGCAGCCTCTTTGTAAGACTCGCTGCGGTAGTCCGTGATGTAGAATCCGCTGCCCTTGAAGATGATACCGGCGCCCTTGCCAAGCTTCCGCTCCACGGGCCCGGGACAGCCTTCCTTGGGGCAGTCCGTGAGCTTGGGATCCTTCATCGATTGCACGGCCTCGAACTGGTGGCCGCAGGTGGTGCATTCGTATTCGTAAGTGGGCATGGGACGGGTTGGAGAAACAGTTCTGTTTGGGGCCAAAACGATGCCTCACCGGGCGGCTGCTGGCAAGGGGGATATTAGGAGGCAGGAAGGGCTGGGGCGTACGTTGGCAGTTCACCCCAGTTCCCACTCGTCGTGGGTCATCGCCTCCCGCGGTTTCCACTGACCCTTGCGCCAGCAGTATCCCTCGAGCCCACGGAGCTGCTTCTTGTAGTCATACGCACTGGCGCCGCTGGTCGCGTAGCCGGGATAGTAGATGGCATATTGATTCTCCCGCGCCCACAGCATCTCCCGCAGCAGGGTGTAGATGCCCAGGCTGCGCTTCGCGTACTCGGGCTCGAACATGCCGTACACGCTGGATACGGA
>JAEYUU010000060.1 GCA_023429545.1 Verrucomicrobiota bacterium | reverse complement strand
GGAAAGCTCCGGGAGCCGCCGGCACGGACGAACTGGTGGGCGGGAGCGGCGCGGGAGCCGCAACCCCAACCTGTGTCGGGTCGCCGGGAACAAACGGGGCCGGATCCGGAGCGCGCGGAGCGGCTGCCACCGTGGGTGGCGCGCTGGACTCCATGTTCAGAAGCTGGCTCACGGTCACAAACTTGAAGCCCTTGGCCAGGAGCTGGTCGAGCGTGCCGGGCATGGCATCGACAGTGGGTGCATGCAAATCGTGGCAGAGGAGAATGGCACCTGGACGCGCGCCATTCACGAGGCGGCTGGTCACCACACTCACACCAGGGCGCTTCCAATCCTGCGGATCCACAGTCCACAAGATGGTGCTGTAGCCGTATTCATTGTGGAACCACTCCTTGAGCCGCGCGTTCGTCGCGCCGCCCGGTGGGCGGAAAAGGCGCATGTGATACCCGGCGATGTCCACCACCGCCTTGTGCGTCTCCGTGAGTTCCTTGCGAATGCGGTCATCGGAGATCCTAGTGAGCGTTGGATGGCTCATGGTGTGGTTGGCCACCTCATGCCCCTCCGCCAGGATGCGGCGGATGATATGCGGATACTCCTTCGCGAGCTGGCCCACCACGAAGAAGGTGGCCTTGATGTTGCGCTGAGCGAGGATGTTCAGCAGGCGTGGCGTGTTGGCCGGATGCGGGCCGTCATCGAAGGTGATGGCGACATACGGGCCATTCACATTGACGGAGGAATAGGAGTTCCGTGCGCCGGGTGGCGGAACCTTGGGAATCGTGTAGTAGTCAGGATTGCGCATCCCCCGGCCGCTACCGGTGGATGATGGCGTGTCTGCACGACGATTCTCCGTGACCGCCGCGACCGAATTGGCGGTCTCCTTTTTGTTGAACATGGTGCAGCCAGTCTGCCCGCCTGCCATGACTACACCGACCCAGATGGAGAGGAACATGCGCTGAGAAATCACGATTGGGGTATTGATTTGAAATGGGGATTTCGGGAAAGGGGGATGCCCGCGGGGGCAGTGACCTCCAGAAGTTATGGTAAGCCATGAGACCCGGTTGGAAAGCAGGAAATTCGGGAGGGAGAACCCAGTGCGACAGTGAGCGGTAGGACAATGGGACGGTGAACTCACCAGCTCCGTTCTGGAAGGAGAGGCAGTCTCAGCGTTTTTCGCATCCTGCAATCCCGCCTGGCCCCCCGCGCAACACCGTCCTACAGGAACCGCCCCAGCACGCACTTGAGCCGCGCCACACTCTCCTCCGGCCACAGCTTGCGATCCGTGATGATGGCGGAATCCAGGCTGCGATGCTCCGGCCAGTCCGCCTCATAGGGGATGCGTGGGATGACCCGGGCCAGGATGTGCTTTGCCTGTGCGGAGTTGGCGTGCACATGCGCCAGGAGAGCCTCCACGGTGACCGGCTCCTCGTCAGTCTTCCAGCAGTCGTAGTCCGTGACCATGGCCAGAGTGGCAAGGGCGATCTCAGCCTCGCGGGCAAGTTTGGCTTCAGGCAGGTTGGTCATGCCGATGATATCGAAGCCGAGCTGGCGGTTCGCATTGGACTCAGCGCGCGTAGAGAAGGCAGGGCCGTCCATGCACACGTAGGTGCCTCCATCATGCACCGTGCTGCCGGAGGCGCGCGCCTCTTCCGCCAGCAGGGCTCGCAATCCCGCGCTGAAAGGATCTGCAAAGCTCACATGCGCCACGATGCCGTTTCCGAAAAACGTGTGATGCTCCCGGCGCGAGGTGCGATCAAAGAACTGATCTGGCACCACAATGTGGCGCGGATGATACTCCTCCCTAAGGCTCCCCACGGCCGTCACCGCGATGATCCAGCGCACGCCCAGTGTGCGCAATGCCCAGAGGTTCGCGCGATGATTCACCTCCGTGGGTAGCAGCCGGTGGCCGCGGCCATGTCGTGGCAGGAAATACACACGCCTCCCAGCCATGGTGCCACCCACAATCCGGTCCGACGTCTCTCCAAACGGTGTGGGCACATGAATCTCCTCACTGTGAGAGAAGCCCTCAATCTCATACAACCCGCTGCCTCCAATGATGCCGATCGCCGGCTCGTCGCCGCTGTCCATGTCCGTCTTCTGCTGACTACTCATGTGCGAGTGTAGCATGCGGGAGACAGGCGCAAGTGCGATACAGGGACGAATTCCGCATCCAAAAAAAGGCTCACTCGGCGGCAAACACGCCCAAGGCCGCCTTCACCGAGATTCCCTGATTCCGTGCGTAGGCGCGCGCCGCGGCTTCTCGCGCTGCTACGGCGTCCTTTCCGGCAAACTTCACTTCTAGAGCATCATGCAGCGCGAAGGCGCCGGGGTACATGAGCTGGCGTGTGGTCAGCAATGGCTGCGCACCTATCGCCTTGAGATTCTCCGCGAAATACTTCTCGCTGACACAGGCCAGCACGATGGCAGGTTTGGGAACCTTCCCCGCGGCAGGCGGGTTCGCCGCGGGCCACTCCACGCTGAACTCCATCAATCCGTTGTGCCCGATGTAGGCCACCAGCGAGGCATCGCCACCCGCATTCAATGCGATCTCACCTGCCTTCACCTCTTCACCGCCAAGCCCGCCGGCTGCCTTCACGAAGGTCTGCAGACAAGGTTTGATCTCCTTCCCCCGCCACGCATCCGCAATGAGATACGCATCGCGCTCACGATGTTTGAAGACCACG
The DNA here is from genome assembly GCA_023429545.1 of Verrucomicrobiota bacterium. Taxonomy (GTDB): domain Bacteria; phylum Verrucomicrobiota; class Verrucomicrobiia; order Verrucomicrobiales; family Verrucomicrobiaceae; genus Roseimicrobium. Next base: position 3,786 of record JAEYUU010000060.1, on the reverse strand, counting down.
CGCTCCAGAATCTCGGGACGCGGCGATTGCACTGCAGGCAGACGCTTCCATTTCTTGCTCGCGGAAAACCATGAGCGCACGCCCTCCGAACAGCCCCAGTAAAGGTTCGCATCTGGCTTGTCCCCATCGCCAATCTTCGCAGGCACAGGGATGATGCCCTGTGAGGCATTGTCACACAGGGCGACGTAGACGTGGATGACTTCCGCAGCATGAATGGGCACGCCAAGAAACGCCCCTATCAGCGTGAGGCAGCAAGCCAGCCTTTTTGTCGAATGCCGCATGGCGTCACCTCGCCTCAGGAAGGCAATGCTGCAACAGTGCATGCGTTTACAAACGCAAGTGTCGAGGCAATATAAAAGGCTTCTATGCCAATCTTTTTTGAAATTGTCTTCCAGTCCGCGGATTTCAGCTTCGGCGGTCGTGACGAAGTCGAGGATCCGCTGGATGAGGCGCTCCGTGCACAAGATCTCGGTGAGGTAACTGGTGGCGGCACCGGCCTTGGCATGTGTAATATCGATGTCGAAGTGAGCGACGCGGAACGAGGATTGGCCTTGATCCGCGCCGTGCTCCGCGAGCTCGGAGTCGCCTCTAGCACACGCATCTATCAAGGCGAACCCGAACGAAAAACACTCGAGGTCTATTTCCAGGGAGGTTGACCAAAAAATGGCGGTGCAGCAATCACTGCACCCCCATTGAAGAATCCGAAACCATCCAGCTTATTTGATCGGCGAGAAATCCGTCGCCGTCATATAAACCGACTTCACACCGTCCGGCTGCGGGATGGTGAGTGACCCGTCCTTCTCGCTCTCACCCTTGGCTTTGATCCAGTCCGGATCCTGACGGAAGGCTCCGAAGGACTTCAGACCCGCTTCCTTGCTGTCGTGCGCCAGCAGGTAGATGAGCTTGTTTTTCGCGCCCTTGTCGTCATCCATCACCTGGAAGTAGGGGAGGTTGGTCATGCCATGCTTCTCAAAGAGCTTCATCGTGTGATTACGGAAGCGGGCATGCAGTGCATCGAGCTTGCCTTCCACGGTGGTGTAGGTGCGCATCTCAAACACCCGAGGAGCGCTGCCTGGTCCCGTCTTCACCGGTGGGGAGAAGTCCGTGAGCGTCATGAAGACGGACTCGGGAGCCTTGTCCAGAATCTTCCCATTCTTCTCGCTGGCTTCGCGAACGGCCTTCCACTCGGGATCCTTGCCGAAGGCCGCGAATGACTCCTTTGCAGCCTCACGGCTCTTGTGTTCCAGGATGTAGATGAGCGTGGTCTCGGAGCCGTTCTCCTTGTCCACCGGCACCCAGTAGCCAATGTTCTTCATTCCGTGCTTTTCGAAGAGCTTGCACGTGTGATCCCGGAAACGTGTCAGCAGATCCGGCAGCTTGCCTTCGTTGGTGACATAGGTGCGCAGTTCGTACACAGGGGAATCGGCAGCAGGTGCCAGGGAGGCCAGCATGAACGAGCAAAGAAGAGTGGCGAGGTATTTCATGAGTCAGGATGGATGCACGAGGATGAAATGAAGCGATGACATTGGTCAATGGGGAAAGCGCTGGAGAGGTTACTTCCGCGACTGCTGGAACAGCCACGTCCACATCTCCGCATTGTCGTATGTCGGCGTCCAGGAGTCGTGCTGAGCTTCGGGATAGATGGTGACCTTCACCTTGGCTCCACCGCCGTTGCGCTTGAACCACTTCTCCGCCATCCCGGTGAACTCCACCGGCACCACGGGGTCTTTTGCCCCGTGAAACATCCAGATCGGCATGTCCTTGAGCGGACCAAATTTCACCACATTGACCCCTGCGCCGCCGCAGATGGGCACCGCCGCGGCGAAGACATCCGGATAGGCCGTGATGGTGTCGAAGGTGCCAAAGCCGCCCATGCTGATGCCGGTGAGATACACGCGATTCGCATCCACCCGGTAGTCCTTCTTCACCTGATCCACGAGGGCCTTCACGCCATGAGGATTCCAGAATTCACCATTGGGCACCTGAGGTGATACTACGATGGCCTCGAATTTTTTTCCTGCCGCGATGAGCTTGGGCGGGCCATGCTTCTTTAGCAGCTCAAGATTGTCACCGCGCTCCCCTGCCCCATGGAGGAAGATCAGCAGTGGCCACTCCTTGGCCTTGTCCGCCCCATACCCATCCGGCAGCGTCAGCAGGTAGTGATACCCGAGCTTGATCGTGATCTCACTGTCGAAGGACTTCGCCTGAGTGGCAGGTGCCTCCGCACGGAGGCCGCCGACGAAACAACACGCAGCGAGGGAAAGGGAAAGGGGAAGTAAAAATCGCATCACGGGCAAACGGAATGCCGCGCGGTCATCTTGCGGGAGGAGGGTAATGTCACGTCCCGCTTGACCCACCGGGCGCATTTCTCCAGCATGTCCGTCTAAGTTATTACCGGATCTCCTGACTCTCGATCATCATGAAGCGCTTCACCTTCCTTTCCATCCTGCTCGCCGCCGCCGGGCTCATCGCCCAGCCTGCCTCCGCACTTACCAAGGTCGCTTGTGTGGGTGACAGTATCACCGCTGGCTCCGGCGTGAAAGACCCTGCCAGGAAATATCCCGCACAGCTCGGTGTGCTTCTCGGCAGTGAGTTTGAAGTAAAGAACTTCGGCGTGGGCGGTGCCACCATGCTGGATGAGGGCGACAAGCCCTACAAAAAGCAGAAGGCGTACACTGCGGCCCTGGAGTTCAAGCCGGACATCGTGGTCATCAAGCTCGGCACGAATGATAGCAAGCCGCAAAACTGGGCCAAAAAGGAGGGCTTCGCCTCTTCCACCAAGTCGCTCGTCGAGGCATTCCAGAAAGCCAACCCCAAGGTGAAGGTCTTCCTCTGCACGCCCGCTCCCGTGATCGGGAAGGGCAATTTCGGCATCCGCGAGGAGATCGTGAAGCCCGAGATTATCCCCCTGGTGAAACAAGTCGCCACGGAAATGAAACTCGAGGTGATCGACATCTACAGCGCCCTCGCGGGGAAGGATGCTCTCATTCCCGATCGCGTGCATCCCAACGACGAAGGCGCCACCATCATCGCGAAGACGGTCTTTGAAGCACTGGACAAGCGGTCGTAATGAAGTTGCTCAGACCCGACCCTCGGCCAGTTCATTCAGTGTCTCCACGACCAGGCGGGTGTCCATTTCATGCACCTCGATCTTGCGCCCGATCTCGGGCACAAGGGTGATGGTGAGCTCGCCGCCGAGGTGCTCACGAAACTCCTCCAGCCCGGCGAGAATCATCAGTTCACCGTTCTCCGTGGCTTCAAGAAGCTGCGGAGCATAGGTGGCAAATCCCACGCGCCGGATGAGGTCAATGATGCGCCGTGCAGTGGCTTCATCCAGGATGCCAGCCTTCACGGAGTAGAGCAGATCCACCGCCATGCCGATGGCCACAGCTTCGCCGTGCTTGATTTCAAAATGCGAGACCTGCTCCAGCTTGTGCGCCACCCAGTGACCGAAGTCGAGTGGCCGCGCTGACCCCCGTTCGAACGGATCCCCATTCGTGGTGATGTGCTCCACGTGCAGCACTGCGCTGCGGCGCACCGCGCGCTCCACCGCATCCGGCTCCAGGGTCCCGAGCGCGGCGGCATTGTGTTCGAGCCAATGATAAAACTCCGAATCACGGATGAGCGCGACCTTGATCGCCTCAATGAGTCCGCAACGCTTCTCCCGCTCCGGCAGCGTGTCCAGAAGGGCAAAGTCGTTCACAATGGCATATGGCACGGAGAAGCTGCCCACCCAGTTCTTTTTCCCGAAGTAGTTCACCCCGTTCTTCACGCCCACGCCACCGT
>JAEYUU010000028.1 GCA_023429545.1 Verrucomicrobiota bacterium | reverse complement strand
GATCGCTCCCGGTTTACGTCCCACCTCGATGAAATCGAGCGGCTGACCCGGATTGTCGACGGCCTCGGTCTGCTCACGAAGGCGGATGCCTCCCAGATAACGCTGCAGAAGGAGTCCCTGAGATTCGACGACCTCGTGCGCGATGCTGCAGAAGATACTCAGGCCCTCGCCGAGTCGCAGCAGATCACGGTTTCATGCACGGCACCAAGGAACGTTATCGTGCAGGGCGATCGCCATCGCATGCGGCAGCTCCTGCTGATCCTCTGTGATAACGCGGTGAAATACAACCGCGAGGGCGGGAGGATCACCCTTGCGCTCACCCATGATGCGGGAGCAGCGAAGTTGTCCGTGAAGAACACGGGAATGGGCATCCCGCCAGCGGACGAGGGACTTGTCTTTGAGCGCTTCCACCGGGGAGAGTCCGCGAGGCAGGTGAACCTCGAAGGGTGCGGACTCGGCCTTCCCATTGCGCTGTGGATTGTCCGCGCGCATGGGGGCACCCTCACGTTTCAATCACGGCCCGATGACACGGAGTTTATTCTGACCCTGCCTGCATGAGCTCGCGGGATGTCACGTCACTCTCGCGCTGGCGGATCACCTGGTGGCACCTGCTCGTAATCATATTTGTCGTGCGGCTGCTCTATGTGCCGCTCTTCTGTGCATTCACGGATCTCGCGGGGGATGAGAGCTACTACTGGGAGTGGGGCCGCCGGCCTAATTGGGGGTACTACAGCAAGCCACCCATGATCGGCTGGCTCATGGGCGTGACGGGACTGCTCACCGGACACGCGGAGTGGGGCATCCGTCTCGCCGCATTGCTGCTCGGCACACTCACGCTTGGTTGTCTGTGTCTTCTGGCGCAGCGCTTGTTTGGCAACCGTGCGGCGCTGCTCACTCTTTTGCTGGCAGCACTCACACCGGCGAATGTCGCGCTGAGTCTCTTCTTCACCATCGATGCACCCCTGCTGCTCTGCTGGAGTGCAGCGTTGCTCGCGTTCTGGAACTGCGTGGAGCAGCCGGAGCGCGCGCGCCATTGGGTGTTCCTCACACTTGCGCTCGGCCTGGGAAATCTGAGCAAACAGATGATGCTGGTGTTTCCCGTGACTATGCTGCTGTTCCTTGCGCTGGAGAAGACGAAGCGGACTCTTCTCCACCGTCCTGCGCTGTGGGTCTCGCTGGCTGTCTCCTTGCTGTTCCTGGCACCGGTGTTGATATGGCAGGCGCAGCACCACTGGGTCACCCTGGAGCATACCAAGGAACACTTTCACGGCACCGGCCAGCATGGCGTTGGGAAGTGGCTGGTGCAGGTCCTCAGCTTTCCCGCGGCGCAGGCGCTGCTGTTCTCACCGGTCACTTGGGCACTGATGATATTCCTGACGCTTGGTGGCTTGTGGAAATGGAAGGTGCTGGAACTGCGGCAGCGGTACCTCATCCTCTTCAGCGGACCCGCGCTGGTCGTGTTCTTTCTTCTCGCGCTGCGTCAGAACATCAATCCGAACTGGCCCGCTGCCTTTCACCTCTCCGCCATCGTCTTGGTGGCAGGAAGCGTGCATGACATGGCTCCGACAACGTGGGGGCGTATCCGTGAGCGAAGCGTCACGTGGGCGCTCAGAATTGGTGCCACCTTGTGCCTGCTCGCCTACTTGCTTCCCCTCTACAGCGCCGTGGCGAAGTCCGCGCAGTGGGAAGTGGCGGACCCCATGCGACGCCTTCGCGGTTGGAACGAAAGCGGCGAACAAGTGGGCGCGATGTTGGCCCGCGTTCCGCGTCCCGAACGCACATTCCTTCTGGCCATGGGACATCGCGAGAATGCCAGCCAGTTCGCCTTCTACACCCCGCAGCACCCCAAGGCCTACCGCTGGCAGCCAGATGGCAAAGTCGCCTCCCAGTATGAAATCTGGCCCTCCGCCGGCGTTGAACAACAAGGGAACGACGCCCTGATTCTACAGCCTTCCGACAAACCTCTGCCCAAGTCCCTCACCAAGGCTTTCGCCTCGGTGGAAGCGTTGGGCGCCATTGACGTGCCCTTGGGCCGGGAAGAGTCCCGCAGATGGCAGGTGTACTTGGGAAGGGAGCTGAAGGGATGGATGGAGTGACTTGGTACGAATTAAGAAATTATATGACCGCGGACGCGGTGAAGAAGCTCTGGAAGTTGAAGATGGGTGCCAGTCTCCAATCGCTCCGGTATGATCTTGCCTCCACACTCGTACGCCAATCGGCTTGCAGCGAAGGGAGCAGGAGTGCCATACGCGCTAACTTAACAAGCTCATAAATCAAAAAAGAGGCGCTTCTGCTCCCGGAGGGAGCTCGGAACCCTAGCCGGTGGTGAAGGCCTGTAATCAGGCCGGGAACCACCGGACCTTCGACAAACAACGCATAGCGTCCCGAGGGCACGCCGGAAAGGGTTTACGGGCGATGGCACGCCGTCGGATCCTGCCACGCCCTTCCGCCATCCCATCCGGGACGGAACCCCATCTGTCGATGTGATCCGGTGGTTGCGGTCGCTGAGGCTCCCTGCACCGCCCGGCTACCATTCCGCGCTCCCTCCGGGAGCAAATTCAACCTGCCACGCGGAACAAAGTGAGTACCCCGTCTCGCTCTCGAATGTTTCAAGTTAGCGCCTATGGCAGGAGTGCCCCCTGATCCTTGGGCTGTCGCCTCGTCTCCGCCTCATCCGTCTCAGAAGACTCGCTGAGATTTTTCTCGCCTGCCGTTCAGCACATCACCCACCCGTTCCCTTCAGGAACACGCTGCTGACTGTCGCCTCCGTCCAACCTTTGTCCAACATGGGAGATTCATCGGACTGGTAGGAAGCGGCATAGGCCACGACTTCGCCGCCGGAGGTTTCGACCCACCAGTTCCATGTGCCGTTCGCAAAGGCCCTGGAGGCTTTGTACAGCTCATACTGCCGCCGCCGGGACAGGATGTCTGGCCGCGCAGTCCTTTGTCCGTCCAGGCTCATCGACGCCAAAATACAGGCCAGTCTCTTCCCCTCGAGTCCCAATTTCAGAGCCGAGATCTCGAGTGGAGGATCGGGCCGCTGGCGCTTGTGCGGAGGAACGTTCCTTCGGAGCAACACCGACGTGATCAGAAGGGCCACGACGTACGCCCCGCAGGTGATGAGAAACGGTACAGCCTGTCGCTGGAAGAGAACGAAATACCCCATGAGCCCAAGTGCCGGGATGGTGATTCCAAAGGCAATGGCGTTATGGAGTTGCCTTCTCGTCATGGCACGACGCTCGAGTTCCGGGGCACCCCTATCGTGAAAAGGACCAGCCGCATGGCTGGGGAGACTCTACCACTTGTTCGCCTGGATCACATCCTTCTCACCCTTGAGCCAGTTCACCAGGTTCAGGGTGGAACGCATGGCCTGGCGGGGGACGCTTTCGTAGGTGCGGGAACCGATGTGCGGGGTGATGAGCGCCTTGGGGTGCTTCAGCAGGGGATGGTCTGCGGGCGGCGGTTCTTCGTCGAGCACGTCCGTGCCGTAGCCGCCGACGGTGCCGGCGTCGAGCGCGGCAATCATGTCCGGCATGAGGACCAGCTCGGCGCGGGAGGTGTTGATGACCAGCAGGTCCTTGCGGCAGAGCTTGATGCGCTCGGCATTCACGAGGTGGCGGGTGGAGTCGCTGAGGTTCGCGTGCAGGCTCAGCACATCGATTTCCGGCAGCATGGTCTCAATCTTCTCATGCCGGGTGACACCGTTCTCGGTGGCGAAGGCCTCCGGCCAGTAGGGGTCCAGCGCGTGCACCTTCATGCCGAAGGCGAGGGCGCGCTTCGCGACTTCCTGGCCGATACGGCCCAAGCCGACGATGCCCATGGACTTGTTCCAGATTTCATGGCCGGTGACGCGCTTCCACTGACCATTGCG
>JAEYUU010000757.1 GCA_023429545.1 Verrucomicrobiota bacterium | reverse complement strand
GTCTTTCCAGCAAGTACAGTCAGCCCCAAACGCCCCCAAATGCGCCTTTTACGCAAGATGCCCATATAGTCCATGCAGAGGGAAAGATGGTGCACGGGGGGAGTTGGGTAATACAGGTAGAGCTCCGAATTCAAAGGCCCTCAGAGCCAACCACGAGATTCTCATAGTGGTCTGCTTCCCTGCCAGTCTCCGGGGCGCGCAACCTCCAGTGCGCACGATACCCCCGCATGAAAGCAGTAGTATTTCACAAGCCGGGCGACATGAGGGTGGATGATGTCGCGGATCCTGCGATTGAACAGACTGACGACATCATTCTGAAGGTGACGGCGACCGCGATTTGCGGCTCTGACCTTCACATCTACAATGGCTTCTTCCCTCAGTTGAAGCCGATGGTCATGGGTCATGAGTTCATGGGCATCGTGGAGGAAACAGGAAGGGGCGTCACAAGATTGTCCAAGGGAGACCGGGTTGTGGTACCTTTTCCCATCGCCTGCGGGTCCTGCTTCTTCTGCAATCGTGGCCTGCCCGGTCACTGTGAACATTCCAACCCCGAAAAGTACGGCCCTGAAGGCGGGCTCCTGGATGACAAGGGTGGCGGTCTCTTCGGCTACACGGATCTGTACGGCGGATATTCAGGCGGACAGGCAGAGTATGTCCGAGTGCCATACGCGAATTTCGGCCCTCGGAAGGTTTCTGGCGATCTTTCCGATGATCAGGTGCTCTTCCTCACGGACATCTTTCCCACCGGATACAGCGCGGTGGACTGGGCAGGGGTGAAAGGCGGGGAAGCCGTGGCGGTATTCGGCTGTGGACCCGTGGGACTCATGGCGCAGAAGTCCGCTTGGCTCCGCGGTGCGGGGCGTGTGATCGGCGTCGATCTCCAGGACTATCGCCTGGAAGCTGCGCGGAAAACTGCCAACGCAGAAACCATTAACTTGAATGACCAGGATCCGGTCGAGGCCATTCGGGACATGACCGATGGCCGTGGGGCAGATGTATGCATCGATGCGGTGGGCATGGAGGCAGATCGTACTCTCATGGACCGTGTTTCCAACTTGGTGCGCATGCAAGTGGGCAGCATCAAGGCGCTGGAACTGGCTATCAGCGCGGTGCGACGCGGCGGCGTTGTGAGCATCGTGGGAGTCTACGGTGTGCCTTATGACAACTTCCCACTGGGTCAAATCTTCGACAAGGGCCTCTCGCTTTACTTTGGGCAGGCACCAGTTCAGAAGCACATTGACGCTCTGATCAAATATGTGGAACAGGGAAAAATCCAGCTCGACGACATCATTAGTCACCGCATGCCCCTTGCGGACGCACCCCACGGCTACAGCATCTTCAACAAGAAGGAAGACAACTGCGTCAAAGTGGTGCTTCAGCCCTGAGGCGAGGCCATGGAGTCGCGCGCCCGAGCTCGCCCGGGGCTCGCTTGAATGGTACGGCTCCTTTCATCGGCTCAGGCTGGCACCGCCGCGCGACCCTCATAGACGCGCTTCAGCTCCGCAATGTCATACTTCTCCATCTGGAGGACGGCACTGAGTACACGCCCTGACTTTTCTGAATCAGGGTCCTGCATCATCTTATCCACCATGGCCGGGGCAATCTGCCAGGACACGCCGAACTTGTCGATGAGCCAGCCGCACTGCTGATGTTTTCCGCCTTCCGCAAGCTTTCGCCAGAGCTTGTCGATCTCTGCCTGCGTTTCGCATTTCACATAGATGGACATGCCCTGTTCGAACTTGAAATACGGGCCGCCATTCACAGCCCAGAACTCCACGCCGCAGAGCTCGAACAAGATTCCCAGCACACTCCCCTCCGGGCCGTGCTGATCCTTCCCATAGTGGAGCACATGCTTGATGCCCGAGCTTTCGAAGAGGGACGTGTAGAGGGCTACCGCCTCCTCTGCCTGATTGTTATAGCAGAGGTGCGTGGTGAACTTTTGGAACTTCGCGGCCATGGTGTGATGGGATGGGATAGATCCAGCTATACTCAGCCTCAGGCCTTGCTGGTGAAGGGGAGCAGGGCGCGCAGGCGCACATCACGCAGCCACAGACCCAGCCACAGCAGTACGCCCAGCAGGACTGGCATGAACCACACGGAAACTCCATCAAGCTTCAGCACGTGCGAGGAAACCGCACCTCCGAGGTAAGCGGCCAGAAGAATCGCGCCCAATACTGCCGTGCGTGGAATCAGGTACAGCGCTACGCAGGCGAGTTCTGTGATTCCGATGGGTGTGGCGAGCTGAATGGGGAACCCGCTTTTGTTCATCTGTTCAATCACCTCTGGAGGTGGTTCGAGTTTCATGTAAGCGCTAAAGATGAGCATGAGGCAGGGCAGCACGCTGAGGACCCATCCGGTCCAGTACATCGCTTTGGAGGTGGTGGCTGGGGCATTCATAGATCGTGTTGTCTTGTCTTTGTTTTGTGGTCGAATGATTGAGAGCGAATGGCATTCAAGGCATCAGGCAGGCGCCAGATCCTCGGCGAGGCAGTCCAGGGTCATGGCCCAGAATTCCTGGGCGCCTTCACGCCCAAACTCGAAGCCTTCGGCTTCTGATTCACTCGCCTTGGAGACGGCCTGCTGGAGCGTGACGCGCGTGCCCTCCTCATGGGGTGCAAAGGTCACGTGGACCAGAGTCTCACGTGGCCAGCCCGGGAGGTCCGGGTGCCTCGCCACCTGGCCCTGGGCATCCACGAAAGTGTTGGTGAACACCAGCCGTTCCGCCGCAGCCACGTCTTGATAGATGCCCTTGCAGCGGTAGTCCGTCCCATCGGGGGAACACATGCAATAATAAAAGACGCCGCCGGGGCGCAGGTCGACTTCGCACACGGGAACGGTCAGTTGGCCCGTCGCCCACCAGCGTTTCAGGTGGTCCGGCCGGGTCCAGGCCTCGTACACCTCTTCTGGAGCCGCAGGAATCACACGGGACACGATGACTGGGCGTACGGACATCGCAGCGGTCAATGCTCTTTTCGCACTCATGAATTCGTTGAAGTCGGGGGTTTTGATGTCCGCGCGAAGCGGACAGTGATGCTTATGAATTCGGTGCCGCAGGGGGTATTGCCGGAGCCGGGGTTCCGGGAGCCGGTGCTGGAGTGGAAGGGGCGGGTGCAGCAGGAGCAGGTGCGGGGGTAGCAGACGTCGCCGCTTCCTTCTCGGCAAGGGACTTCATGTCAGCGAGACCTTTCTCAAAGTCGCCGCCGACCATTTTCTCCATGTCCATGAACATGCAGATCGTCTTGCCCACGAAGTTGTGCTTCCCGTTCATGCTCCAGGTGACTTTGGTCTTGTCGCCCTCAGGCTGGAATTTGAAGGCCGCGGCATTCGTGGCCTCGAACGGTTTGAAGAATTCGAGCTTGAAATCCACCTTCTCATTCGGGCGGCTGTCGGTGATGGTCATTTTCCCTTCACCGACCTCGTTGTTGCCGGCCCAGGCATAGGCTGCGCCAGTGCCGGATTCGGGACCGGAGTAGGTGAGCTTCATGTTTGGGTCCCGCTTGGCCCAGGGAGACCAGGCATGCCATTTCTTGAGATTGTTCACCTGGTCAAACACCACCGGGGCGGGCGCGGCGATGGTGACGGAGCGGCTGACCTGGAATTCCGCGGGACGTGTGGCCACTATCACGACGAAGACCACGATGATGACAAGCAGGGCAAGTAGCAATTTCTTGATCATAGGAATGAATTGTGGAGTTGCGTGCGGAGGCGTCAGGGTTGGGTGTTGCTTCACCTCCATGACGAATGGTGCACGCCGCGCGAGACATCGGCAGCAAAGATTTTTTTCTTGCGTTCGCACGCCCCCTTATGCGGAGGCATGAATATTGACGCATTTATCCCATGGTCGCCAGATACTCATCGAGCTGATCCCAGGTTCCGCCGTAACCTTGTTCCAAGGAATCGCGGTTTCGGTCGAACGTGTTCACTTCTTCCGCGGTGGCGTTGATGGGCTTGGCGCGCAGGGTCAGCAGCGTGCCGCCGGCATCTTCCGTGAGCGTGAGCACATTCAGGATTTCCAGCGGCCAGTCTTCCTCAAAGGGAGGCCGCGTGATGCCACCCTCTGGATCGGAGAAGGAATTGATCCAGACGAGTTTCTCAGGAACGCGGATCTCCTGGAATGAAAACCTGCCCCACATCTCGCCACCCTCTGGGAAACTCATGGTGTAGTGGAAGATGCCACCGGGGCGCAGATCCAGCTTGTGCACATTGATGGCGCATCCCTTCGGCCCCCACCAATGTGCCAGGTGCTCCGGCTCGGTCCATGCCTTCCACACGAGATCTCTCGGTGCTTTCAGGGTACGGGTGGTTACAAACTCCTCCACCTCGGCTCTGGCGGTAGGCACGGCGTTATTTTTTTCCTGGCTCATGGGATGATTTGTTTTCGGGTTCCAAGTTGATTGGGGTGTTCGCCTGCAGTTCCTGCAGATAGTCGTCGAGACGATCCAGGCGCTCCTCCCAGAGCTGGCGGTAGCGTTCCAGCCAGTCGACCGCCTCCTTGAGCGGTGTCGCCTTCAGGCGGCACGGGCGCTTTTGTGCCTCCCGCGAGCGGGTAATGAGCC
>JAEYUU010000730.1 GCA_023429545.1 Verrucomicrobiota bacterium | reverse complement strand
TCCTTGATGGCCTCACGCAGTTCCGTCATCGACTTCTTCAACTCCACCGCACCGGGATCGGGTTTGTCCTGGGCGGGGGCAAAGGAAACCAAACTACAGAGGAAAATCGCGCAGACGATTCCGACCCCATAAGCGTGCGAGAGACTGACGGCATGGGAGAACAATCCCAGGTCAACAAAGCGAGAAGCGAGTGTGGGCATAGACTTGGCCATGCGGTGAAGGAACACCAGCCCGAGACAGAAGTTGCAGGAAGTAGCAGCATTGCAGGCCAGCACCGCGAGACGCCAGACTCGCCCTAATTCTTATTGCGCAGTTTTGGTTGATACTCTCCGCATCGTGACAGCCACTTCGCACTTGAGGTCGCTCATCGCACTGCGAATGGTGTGCCGTCTCATCGCCCGACAATGAAACTCCCCTTCGTCAAAAGATCCCGACACGAGGCCGAGTCATCGCGGCTGAAGGGCAAAATCGAACATGCGGAGGCAAAGACAGCAAGTGCAATCGAGAAACTCTCCCGGATGACCGCAAAGCGCGACCAAGAACGGGAGCGCGCGGAGGAGCTTGAGCAATTGTGCGAGGCACGGCTTCGCGCCATCGAAAACCAGCACGCGGAGATCAATGAACTCCGAAGGTCGCGGATGAAATTGCTGGATGAGGCAAGCAAGGCGCGAGCTGCAACTGCACCCTACAAGGGACGTGCCATCCCGACCATTCTGGGCGTGGACGTGGAACCAGACGCTCGTGTGGTGGATTTTGGCGATCCTTCATGGAGGGCATCCAGATCATTTTTTACCAAGGCAACCGAACTGCGGGATCTTCTGAAGAACACGGCGGGAGGCGCACCTATACCATTCACGTGGTTCCCCAGGGCGGATCCTCAGGTTGAGAAGGCCAACGGCAGCGCATCATGGGCGCTCGAGCATTTTAAGAAGGACTGGGAGGCAGCAAAGGCCGCAGGAGATGAAATCGCGCTGCACATGCATCCGTGGAAGTGGGATGCCGAGGCGGCCAGATGGTGTCAGGACCATGCCGATGAGGCCTGGGTGGTCGCATGCGTTCATTCTTCAATCGCGGCATTCCGGAGGACCTTCGGCGCCGCACCCCCGTGCTATCGCGGGGGTGATCGCTATCTGAGCAATGCGGTGGTGCGCGCACTCGAAGCCGAAGGGGTGCGGCTGGATATGACTTTGGAGAGAATGCCGGAGGTCGAGCGGCTCGTGGAAGCAGAGCACGGTACCGGCATCATTCCTGATGGAACGTGTGTGCCACGGTACGGCTACCGACCTTCAGCAAGGGACTTTCGCATTCCTGATCCGGAAAAAACGGCAGGTCTGGGCATTCTGCCTCTGACCTCATATCAGCACGGCTCGCTCAGCCCGTGGCTGCCAAACACTCTTTTTGAAGAGGCGCTGGATCAGTTATTGGACACCAGCGCCAAGAACCGTGAGTTTGATGAACTTACCCACCTCGCGTTCGCAGTGCGCTCGAACATCGCAGAGACTCCCCAGTGGATGGACTTTGTCGAAAATGCGTTGTCGCTTGCACGGCGGGTTCGCGAAGGTCGCCTGGTGTTTGCCACAGCGAGCGATGCATGGAGTGCCGTCGCCATTCCATAACCACGGAGGAGTACCTACCGGTCCCAGCGTCCCTCGTACCTTGTCGAGGGACAGCCCTCTCAGCGAGCCGGCGATTCCGCCTTCTCCGCGGCAGCACCCTGGATGGGATCTGCTTTCATGATCTCCACATCCCAGTCGGTGGCGTCATGGAAGCGGTCGGCGGCGAGTCCTTCAACAAGCTCGTCCTTTATGAAAAGACTCTTCAACTCGGTGTGCTCATCCTCTCGATGAATGGTGAGATGCACCACATCCCCCACCTTGAGTTGCTGTGCGGACAGGGCCTGGGCGTCGAGCCAGATCCAATGGCTCACGGCGATTTGCTTTGAAGGAAGGGGCGGCCCCTCGGTGACCTTCTGCACTTCATAGAGGTGGCGCACGAGAGCCTCGGTGTAGGGCTGGAACTCCTGGAGTGGCGGAACAGGCGACGCCTCGATGAGCTTTGCCACGACTTTCCATTCCTGCAGGGGGTCTCGCTTCGACTCGGCGACGATGGAGGAGTTCGAATGCTGGGTAATCTCCTCATCTGAAAGGCAACGGTCATAGATCACCACACGATCGATCAGACCTCGCCAGGGGTGCTGACCTTCTGAGGATGCACCAAAGCGCAGCTTCATATCCTCCCAATTGCTTAGGTCACCGCGAATGCGGCTACGATGCCATATCACGGAGCCATCGATCCACACGCTGAGCTTGTCCTTTCGATAGGCGATGACCAGATGGTGGGGCTGGTTGTTATCCACGCCGCCGAGCTGGGTCTCCTCCATGGGCGAGCCGGGCTCCTGCTCAGGGGTGCGGAGGAGAAGATAAAGGCGGGTGCCACGCTGGCCGATGGTGAGATTGCGCTGCTGTTCGCTATTGGCGAGCGTAAGAATGGGATGCAGTTCCTTGTCAAAGGGAGCGGGCTGCGGGGTGATGATCATCTCCACTGTGACCTCATTGCTCTTCATGCAGGAAGCGGAGACGAGTTCTCCAGCTTTGGGCGCATCGAACCAACCGCCGCGAAGTTTAATCGCGCCGTGGTCCGACCAGAACGAAAGACCATGTGGGATGACCTCACAGGGCATGCCATTGGGCAGGCTGGTCCGGCCCTTTGCATTCTCCCAGACAAAGACCATGCCTTCATCTGACGCCGGCCAGGCCACCGACGGGACGCTCACCTTTGCCTTGTCCATTCGATTGGGCTGCTGCGCCGTGTCGTGGAACCCGTCGAGCTCGAACGTGGCAGTCTCCGGAATGCCTGCGGACAGCTTGAGCGAAATGGCATAGCCGTCGTTGACCACCTGCCACCCGGGGACCGCCGGCCCACCTGCCAGGGTGACCGTGGCGCCATCGGCCTGCACCGGTTCATCGAAATCGATGATGACTCCATCCTTCCCTTCGCGGCGCGCACCCTCAATGTGGGGGGCGGCCGCCGCGCGTACATTCACATAGCCACGGAGCTTCTGATTGCCCTGCTTGGCCTCTACCCAGTATTCACCCGGATGCTCAAAGGTTCGCGTGACGGTGGTGCCGGTGGCAGTGAACCTGCCAGTGATGTGCCACTGCCACTCCCCTGATGCATACTCGGCGGGAATGCTGAATTTCATCTCCGTCTTTCCTTCAACGTAGTGCGAACCCAGGGGAAGCTCCCGACGAAAGATATCTGGATAACGATCGACCCCCCTGAACTTGGTATAACGAACCGGCACTCCGATGATATCGAAATGCTGGGGGTGGACGTGGGCGACATAGATATCGTAGTCAGCGGTAAAGTGATCGTGCTTGTCCGGAGAAGCGGCGAAAGCCAAGAGCCGCTGGCATGGGGAGACCATGGGGAAGTAGACGTAGTTGCGCTTGCCATGGAGACGGGTGTCATCGCGTTGCAGGACCTGGCCGATTTCGCGCGTGGCGAGGCGCATCTTGTTGATGGGTCCGCCCGCGCCGCCCATCCAGTAGCCCCACTGGCCGTCCTGGGTGAAATAGGGCTGGCAGCCACCCATGCGCTGCTGATTGCGCACCAACTGCTGCTGCTCGTCAAAAAGGGCAAATTCCGGTGTTCCAGTCGTGGCGTGCTTCATGTCCGGGCTCACGAGGTAACCGAAGGACTCATGAGCCTGCTTGATGAGCCGGCGTGTCTTGCCCGTCTTCACATGATATTCCATGGTGAATCCCCCACCATCGATGTAGCACAGGCGGTTCGCATCCAGCCAGGTGACGGCGCGATGTTCCGCGTAGCTGCGTGCCTCCTGGGAAATCACACGGCGTTTCCGGCTGACGAGGTTCATGAGCCAGAGCGTGCCTGGTTTTCCAGCGTGACCGGGATATCCGGTCTTCCCCTTGGGGTAGCTCATGTAAGCGAGCATACGGCCATCCGGCGAAATCTTGGGGCAGGCATGATCGCGGCCTTCCTCGGCAGGAATGATACGCCTCTCCTTGCCTCCACTGAGGTTCTTCACCCAGATTTCCCATCGATCTTTGCGCTGGCGCTCCCAGACCATGAAACCCGTACCGAGCCGGGCAATGGTCCTCTTGATGAGAGCCTCGTCCAGATCGAGGGGCACCTCCACCGCCTCGTCATCATCAGCGCTTGCCTTCCTCTTGTCCCGGTCCTTGCAAGCATCCAGCACCAGCAAGCCAGCGGCGACGGCAAGCAGGGCCAGGAGAGAGAACTTCCAGGGACGTGACATGAGGGGCGCGAGTATCCCCGGCAACGGGCACTTGGGCAACGGAGAAACATTTCCATTTTTTGAGCCTCGCCCGGGTTGGCAGTCGTAGTGATGCGCGATGTCCCGAGTCAGCATCCACTGGTTCCGTCGTGACCTGCGTCTCACGGACAACACAGCTCTGCATCATGCGGCGAAGTCGTCTGCCCAAGTGGTGCCGGTGTACGTCCTCAGCACCTGGAAACACCAGCACGACTGGACCGGACCCAACCGGCAGCACTTCCTCTGCGGGAATCTGGAGTCATTGGCGAAGAATCTGGAGGCCATTGGCTCCCGGTTGATCGTATGCTCAGGGGACGCCGACACGGAACTGGAGAGATTGTTGGTGGCTACCGGCGCCACAGCGGTCTACACGAACCGGGATCCAGACCCCTACGGCAAGGAGATGGAGAAGAAGGTCGCCGCCAGGTGCCGGGTGCAGGGTGCGGAGTTTCACTCCTTCAAGGATGTGACTCTGCATGAACCGGAAGAAGTGATGAACGGCGAGGGCAAACCATACCGGGTATACACGCCCTACTCGAAGAACTGGCTCTCTCTCCCGAAGTCCACTCCCCTCCCCGCGGTGAAGTCGCTCGGGGCAGCGCCCATGGTGAAAAGCGAGGTACTGCCAACCCTTCGGCATTGGGCCCTGCCCAAGTGTACCGCGGCTACTCCCCCACCCGGAGAACGTGCGGCGCGAGAGCGGATGAAGGAATTCATCTCTTCCGGCAGACTGGCGGCCTATGGTGAAATGCGCAACACACCCTCGGGCAGGCACTCATCATGCCTGAGCCCTGATCTGCGCTTCGGGCTCATCGGGATTCGGGAGCTTTATCAGCGCTGCCAGAAGGCGGCGGAAGACGCCCATGCCGATGCGAAGGCGAGCATTGGGACGTACGTGAAAGAACTCGCGTGGCGCGAGTTCTACATGGCGGTGCTGCATCAATGGCCGGAAGTGCTGGAAATGGAATTCAACCCGGAATTCCGCAACGTGCCGTGGGAGGGCCAGAACGAGCACTTCGAAGCCTGGAAGGCAGGTCGCACGGGGTTTCCTATTGTCGACGCTGGCATGCGGCAGCTTCTCGAAACAGGCTGGATGCACAACCGGGTGCGCATGATTGTATCCATGTTCCTCACCAAGGATCTGCATGTTCACTGGAGACTCGGCGAGAGCTGGTTCATGCAGCAACTCGTGGACGGCGAGATCGCCAGCAACAACGGCGGCTGGCAGTGGAGCGCGGGCACGGGTGCCGACGCTGCCCCGTACTTCCGCATTCAGAATCCGTGGACACAAACCAAGCGCTTCGATCCTCACGGGGAATACATCAAGCAGTGGGTGCCGGAGTTAAAAAACGTCTCCGCCGAGAAGTTCTTCCAACCGCCGGACCGTGCGTTGGCGAAGGGATATCCCCTGCCGATCGTGGACCACGGTAAGGAGCGGGAGCGCACGCTCCAACGCTTCAAACTGGCGAGGGAGAAGTAGGAGGCTCTCCCCCTTCTTCCCTATTCAAACGTTACATGCATGTCCGCTTCGTTCTTCTCCCAGCGGACCGAAGCAGCAAAACCAAAGCCTGCAAGTTTATCTGTATCGGCTTGCACCGCATCCACCTGCACATTCCCATCCATGACCCGCATGATGGTTTGACCTCCTTTACTGGTCACAGACCAGGAGTAGGTTTTGCCAACGTCCAGTTTCAATTGCGCTGAGACAAGACTGTCCGCCAACTCCAGGACGGCATAGTAGCTGGTGACATTGGTCTTGGATGGAACTTCGACGGATATCTTCCCTGTCCGATCGCCTGCTGGGACCAGCGCGACCTTACCCAAGTGATAGACCACCTCGCCGTCGACCCTTCCGCTGTCATTGCGCTTTCGGCCCTGAATGGAAAACCCGTCCCTCTTTGTTACGGTGAGCTCGTTGAACATTCCCGGGGCCTTCGGATCCAGCCTTTTTGTACTCATGGTTGCACAAAACGGCAGCACCCG
>JAEYUU010000727.1 GCA_023429545.1 Verrucomicrobiota bacterium | reverse complement strand
CCCGCGGGGTGGTTGAGCGCCAAGTAGAGAGCGCAGTCATGCAGAGTGAGGTAAAGCAACGCGAGCGTGTATCATTGCTCCCCCGAGCCGAGGGCGGTGGCGATGGCGCGCTGGAGCTGGTTCAGGTCCACGGGTTTGATCAAATGGGCCACGAAGCCTGCGTTGCGTGAGCGCTCCAAATCCTGCTCCATGCCATAGCCGCTCAACGCGATGCCGGGGAAATTGTACTTTTCCCGCAGCTTTTCCATCAATTCGTTGCCGCTGCCATCGGGAAGCCCAAGGTCGCTGATCACCAGATCAAAAGTCTGCGCCTGTGCTTCCGACTGGGCGGAGGTAATGGAGCTCACGGCGGTGACCCGGTGTCCTTGGCGCCCGAGCAGACGCGACAGCACCTGAAGGGTGGCGTCGTGATCCTCCACCAGAAGAATGCGCAGGGGAGGGAGGTGTTTATCCGGGGTGTCTTGGGATGCGGCGTCCGCCCCGGATCCGGCACTGGAAGGAACGATGCCCGGGGGTGGAGGGAACGCGCCGGGTAGTTCTACCACGAATGTCGCCCCCTGGTTGGGACCGGCGCTCGCGGCTTCGATGGTGCCATGATGCAGGTCGACAATGGCACGTGCAATGGCGAGGCCTAGGCCTAGGCCGCCGAACTTGTGATCTCCGGTCACCTCACCCTGCTCGAAAGGCTGGAAGATATGCTCAATCTGCCCGGGTGAAATGCCGATTCCGGTGTCGCATACTTCAATCCGCAGACGGGGTGAGTCGCCATGGTGGCCATCATCCCGGGTGCGAATGGAAATGCGACCGCCCTTCGGGGTAAACTTCACGGCATTGCGCAGCAGATTCCAGATCACCTGCTGGAAGCGTGAGGGGTCCGCCATGAGCCCACTGAGCTTCGCGCCGAAATCGCGCTCCAGGACAAGCCCCTTCTCCTGGGCATCGTCACGCACGATCTCCATGGCGAGACCGATCAGCGAATGTGCATCGCAGGGCTGCGGACGCAGCGGGAGTTTCCCTTTGGCGATGCGGGTGAGGTCCAGCAGGTCGTCGATGAGGCGTGCCTCAAGCGCAATGTTGCGCTCGATCATGCCGAGCTGCGCGCGCGCATCTTCGGGCAGGCGCTCATCCTCCCGTAGCGCCGCGGCCGTCATGAGAATAGGGGTCAGGGGAGTGCGCAGTTCATGTGAGAGCGTGGCAAGGAAGTTGTCCTTCGCCCTGCTCGCCTGCACCACCTCGAGCGCGCGCTCGGTCAGGATCTTCTGCCAGCGCTCCGCCTCCATCACCGGGCCACACTGGGCGGCGACCCATTCGACCGTGCGGAACTGCTCATCCGTCCAGTGGGACTCTTCCGGGCTGCAGACGATCAGCACACCGCTGGGCGCTCCAGACATCCGGACCGGCGTGGCCAGCAGGGAGCGAATGTGGGTGGATCCGGCAAACGGCTCGGCCAGATCAGGCCGTTTGCCCAGATCCGAAACGTAGGCCGTTTTGTGCTCGGCCAGGACCAGTCCTGCAAGCGAGCGCTCCACCGGCCAGATGGCGGGAAGGGTCAGCCCTTCGGTTGTCGAAAAGTGAGCTTGGAGTGTCAGGCGGTCCCCTTCGAGCTGCAGCACGGCCACGGCAGATGCAGGATCACCCATGACCTGTAGCGTGCGCCGGCAGAGATTGCCAAGGGTTCGGCTGGCGAGATCCGGGCTGCGGGAGGATTCAAGAAGGCCCTGGAGGATTTCCTCGCGGCTGGCTAGGCGATGGTTGGAGTCGACCAGCTCTTCATTCTGCCGGGCGACCTCTTCGGTCTGCGATTCGATTTCCTCGTTCTGCTCGGCGAGCTCCTCGTTTTGAGCCCTGATTTCCTCATTCTGCTGTGCGAGCTCCTCGGCTTGAGCCTCGAGCTTTGCATTCTGGGCGGTGATGATGGAGTTTTGGCTCTCAAGCCGCTCCCGGAGCCGGAGGATGGCATGCACCACGATTGAACCTGCGAGAATGTTAAAAAGCGTGAAGCCGAGATAAAGTCGCTCTCCGCCGTTGGGAAAGGCATTTGCGGGCAGCAGCCACACCGACTTGATCACGGCCGTGATCAGGAACACCACGGTCATGAGCCAGAGCTGCCATCTGCGCCCGGTCCAAACGCACAGGAGCAGTGGCAGCACAAAGGTCAGGGTCACAGCGATGTTGCTCAGCCAGACCAGGCGGATCCAGCACCAGAAAAAAGCCACCGCAGCAGTGACCGCAGTGGACGTCACAAAGCTGGGTCTTGCGTGGATGCTCGGGCCGGTGCTCATGAACGTTGGCTCATCTCTGTTTTGAGGTAGACGCAGGGTGCAAGGCGGACAAGGCGAAGGTGCGCAGGAGGATAGTCCGCCTTGCCTGTGATCAAGCATCCGCCCGGCCGCAATTCGCGCACAAGGTTTCTCCAAATGACCTCCGAGGCATCACGATTAAGGTAGATGGACATGTTCCGCCACAAAATCAGATCCCAGGGGCCTGATTCCGCGCCGGCGAAAAGGTCGGCTTGCTTCCAGTGGATGCATCGCAACTGTTCCCGGACTTGAAACCCGGGACACTCCTCTTCGAAGAGGTGGGATCCCAGCGCCGCATCAAACCTGGCAAGCCCTTCCAGCCCAAACTTTCCCGCCCGGGCCTTGGTGATGGCTTCACTCCGGTAGTCCGTGCCCAGAAGCATGGATTGCTCGATAAGGCCTGCCTCCGCCAGAAGAAGAGCCACGGAGTAAAGTTCCTGGCCGTCGGAGCAGGCCGCACTCCAGATGCGAGGTCCGGTGATGCCGGAGGCCTTCCACGAGGGAAGGGTCACCTCACGAACATGTTGGAACACGTGCGGATCTCGGTAGAACTCGGTCACTCCAAGGAGCACCACGCTCAGCACGGATTTGGCCAGTTCGGGATGCTTGTGAATTTTCGCCAGCGCGGTGCCCGTATCTCGCGCCGAGAGAAAGCGGAGGCAGGCGCTGAAACGGCGGTGCAGGAAACTCTGCCTGTAGCTTCCTGCCGGAAGGCCGACGAGGGCAAACAGTTCGCGAAAAAACTCCTCGGAACCCGCGCAGCCATCCGCGCTGGCAGCACTGTGCCGGCACACGGGCCGCACCGGTGAACGCGGGACTGGCCCAGGCTTGGTGAGTCCTTGAAAAAACAAATGGTCTGACATCGGAAGAAACTGAAACCTATGCCCCTGATATTGACGCCGCGATCCAGCCGGTTCAGGCAAACCGGCGCAGGATTGAAATTAGGTAGCCAGCTTGCTTGCGCAAGTTCTGCGTCGCCAGTGACCCTGGATACGCCGATCCACGCGTCCCCATGGAACTCTCAGCCTCCATCGGCGGGCGCGGAGTGGAACTCCGACGGCTTTGCCTTGAGTGTTTCCACCGGGGCCTCGCTCTCCAGCATGCGGCGAACGGCCCGGATGGGAATGTCCGCGAATTCGGGGCGGTAGCTCAGTTCATAGCCAATTTCATACATGGCCTTGTTCAGTTCATACATCTTCAGGAGAAGGTGGGTGTCTGTCTCATTGGGGGGAAGAAAGGCGGCACCCTTTGCCGTCTTGAAGTAGCAGCGCAGATACTCTTTGCCCGCTTCTTCCACCCAGGTCCGGGCAAAAGGCGCAAGGTACTGGGCGTCGCCCTCCCGCTCCTGTTTCAGTGCCGTGGCTGCGGCGTAGTCAAACGATCGAAGCATGCCGGCCACGTCACGCAGTGGTGAACGTTTCAGCCGCCGCTCGCCAAGGGCAAGAGTTGGCTCGCCTTCGAAATCGATCACGACGAAATCCTTCCCGGTGTTGAGCACCTGGCCCAGGTGGAAGTCCCCATGAATGCGGATCTTCAGGGCGTCGATCTTGTGTTCGAGAAATTTCGACAACTCATCGAGCAGTCTTTCCTTGTCCTCGAGAACGACACGCGCGTCCTCTTGAACGGATGCTGGCAGATTAGGGAGGCGATGCTGCAACTGACGCAGGACGCGCCCCGATGCTCCGCGCATGGCCTGGTAAAGTGAACGCTGGTACAGCATGCTGAATGGCTCGGGTGCGAAGTCGGGCAGGTTTTCCCCAAGTTCGAGCAAAGCGAGATGCATGCGCGCAGTCATGCTGCCGAGCTGTCCGGCGCGATTGGGAAAGACGCCGCCTACCAGGTCTTTGATGGTGGCCTGGGATGACGTGGCGCGCGCCTCCAGTGCGCGATCGAAGTAGCGCATCACCGCATCCAGCGCGAAAGCCCAGCCGTCCCCCTGGTGCTGCATGTACGGGCCGAGCATGGCCACGGCGCCCTCCGAGCCGCTTTCCATCAGTTTGAGGGAGCCGTTGTATCCGGGCACCTGATTGAACCGGCCGCCTTCGTGAAGCCGCTGGGTCATTTCCAGGTCGGGATGGATGCCGGGTTCATACTTGCGGAAGAATTTGAGGAAGAGCTTGTCTCCGTAGACCACGGAGGTGTTTGATTGCTCCACGGATACCACCCGCGTGTGGGTGGTGGCCTGCTCCAGCGTGGCCTCATCCAGACCTGAACAAGCTCCGATGATGCAGGCCTGATCCTTCGGCCGCCCCCTGCCATTCTTCGCAATGGTGTGAAGCAGGCAGAGCCGGTAGGAAGCCAGGTGAAACGCGTCCGCGAGGATCTCCCCGCTGGGGAAGTGCGCAAGCACGGCCACAGGCAGATTCTCGGTGAGTTGACGCCCTTCTTCGCCAGACACGATGCCGAGAGGCATCAGGTAACGCTCGGGCATTCCCTCGGTGTAGCTCACTTCCACCGCCAGCACGCGGACTTCCGGCACATCGCAGGGGATCTGCTGCACCACTTTCATCTCACGCACCACCCTGCCTTTGCCGCCGAACCAGCGGCACAGCGGCAGATATCCGGGCAGCAGTTCGCGCTCGATTTCCTTCCTGAGCGCAGCATTCCATTCTGGCTTCTCCTCGAACTCAGGCGCATTCCACGAGGCCTCACCGGTGCTTGAGGTCATGGACGGCTTCAAGGTGAACCACAGGCAGCCGTGTGGCCCGAGCGTGAATGGCATGGGTATCTGGCGGATCTCAGGGAAGCGGGTGTGGCCGAACATCTCCTCCGGCACCATCCCCGCGAACTGGGAGAGATTGATCTCCACGTACTGGGTGAAGCGCGAGAGGTTCGCCACGATCAGCACCACCTCCTCCTCGTGCCTGCGGATGAAGGCCAGGATCTTCGCGTTGTCCGGATGCAGGAACTCCAGGCTGCCGTGGGAGAAGGCCGTGGACTGGCGCCGTACGCCGAGCACACGTCGCATCCACCAGAAGAGCGAGGACAGGTTGCCCTGCTGGTTTTCCACGTTCACCGACTCGTAGTGATACTCCGGATCGATGATGACGGGCAGAAAGAGTTGCTGCGGATTCGCTTTGGAGAATCCGGCATTCCGGTCGGCGTTCCATTGCATGGGTGTGCGCACGCCATTGCGGTCACCCAGATAGAAGTTGTCCCCCATGCCAATCTCGTCGCCGTAGTAGATCACCGGCGTGCCGGGCAGGGAGAAGAGCAGTGAATTGTTGAGTTCGATCTTGCGCCGGGTGTTGCCCAGCTGCGGCGCCAGACGTCGTCGGATGCCCAGATTGATGCGGGCGCGAGGGTCCTTCGCGTAGACCCGGTACATGTAGTCGCGCTCTTCATCGG
>JAEYUU010000722.1 GCA_023429545.1 Verrucomicrobiota bacterium | reverse complement strand
CGCCCTGCCCCGTCCCCGCCGTGACCTCCCGCCTCCCAGTCCAGACATTCCTCGCGCTCCTGCTGGCTGGCACCGCCTTTGCCCAGATTCCGCCCGCGCCTGCACCGGATGCTGAGCCAGTGGAGTTGAAGCAGAAACGCCAGCAATTCATGGCTCGTGCCCTGACGGGTTCACAGACTCTTTCAGAGCAGTTCGCCAAAGCCCTGGCCGCCCTGGCGAAGGAAGCTGGCGCGAATGGCAACTATGAACTTGCACTCAGAGCCCAGCAACGGCGTGAACATCTGGCCGCCCTCTACAGCAGCACCGCGGAAGGATCCTCCATTTCCAATGTGATCGTCCTGCGCGCCGCAGACGCCCGTGTGAGCGGCTCCGTCAATTACGATCGGAGCAGGGATGTCCTTGTAGGATGGAAGACCGTTGGCAGCGTGGCCAGTTGGGACGTGTCCCGAATCATCCCCGGCAGCTACGATGTGGTCCTGACCTACGGGGTGGCGGAGGTGGGTGATCCCCCCAATCGACCCAATCCTTACGCTCCCCCTGCGGACCTGACCACCGGTGGTGATTTTGAGTTCTATGAGGACTCCAGTCTCTCGGGGGCGGCAGCCAACCGCCGCACCGGCACCGTGACCAGCACGGGTGGGTGGGCGGAGTTTTCCTCGCTCACGCTGCCCGCCATACAGCTCTCTCGATCGGGTGCCCGCTTTGCTCTCAAGATCACCCGTGCCAAGGGGGATGGCGGTGTCATGCACCTGAAGGACATCCGCCTCACCCCGGCAAAACCTGTCACCGCCGCTACCACTCCTCCCGAGCTTGATGAAAATGGCCAGCCGGTCCCGCAGGTGGATGAGCTTACCAAGCTGAGACAGGAGCACATCGAGCGTCTGCGCCAGAAGCTCGCGCCCATCTCACTGGATTACACCGGGAAGCTCTCCTCGATTGCGGCGGGTCTGGCCGGAAACACGGACGTCGTGGAGGAACTCCGGACTGAGGTCCGCCGCGTGGAACGCTTGGGAGACAATCCCCGCACCCTGCTCCAACTCAGGGACCGCAGCCGACCCGCCGCTGCCCTGGCGGATGGCCTGCAGGAAATCCGCGATGCGCGATACCTGCCCGCCCCGGACAATACCGGGGACAGGTTCATGGTCACCGCCAATGGGGAAACTTTCCCCGTGCGCCTGCTTTGGGTGAGCTGTCCCCTCCCCGCGCCCGGCTCCGGCACGGAGGCATCCAGCACTGCCGGCTATTTCGGCATCACGGAGGAGGACGCCGCCGCCATCGGGGTGATGGCAAGGGATTTCACGGCAGAATATCTTAAAGACAAACCGCTCAGGCTGCTTACCCGCGGCATCAAGGATTCGCAAGGCGCGCTGCTCGTCTCTGTGCATCCCGAGGACATGGGTGACTTCGCCGGTGTGCTGGTAGACAATGGCCTGGCCATGGTGAATCAGCCTGCCGGCAAGACCCGCGCGGCCCGGCTCTCTGAGGAATCCTCGCTCACGGCACTCCGGGATCGCGAGGCCGCTGCAAGGGCACGCCACATCCCGCCAGGTGCATGGTCGCGCACCATGGAAACCACCAGCGCCAGCCCCGGCACATGAGAAGCGTCAACACAACCATTGGCGTTTGGTTTTGCGGTCAGGTACTCACTGGCATGTTGGCTGCGCAGTTGCCCGACACGCCTCTGATCGAGAGCTTCACCTCGCCAGAGGCGCGGATGGAGATGCTGGAGAAGACCTACGCCACGAATCTCCGTCCGATTCACGGTCCCGTCATGCAAGACTACCTGCGTGAGCTCGAATTGCTCAAGACGAAGATGACGGCGAGCGGGCGTGCGGTGGACGCGCTTGTCGTGGATGCTGAGATCGCGCGTGTCAGGCAAGCCATGGCGACCACTGGTGTTTTTCCATTCAATGGTACTGAACCGGTTGCTGCTGACCCCGCGAAAGTGGCAACCTCTCCTGAGACCAAGCCTGCTTCAAACACCTCTTCCCGTGCCGCTCTCACACTGCAAGCGGCCAAAGCGACTGGCAGCACGGTCGCGGCTGGAGGCGCCGCACCACTGGGAACGCTCGAATGGCCCGTAGAGAAACTCCCCGCGGGCACCTATGCCGTCGCCGTGGTGTACGCGTGTCCTTCCCTGGACAGTCCGGACCAGATAACCCTGAGCATTCCGGGGTCGGTGCAGAATTTCACCCTGCCTGCGGATCGCTCGACAGGTTCCGAGAAGGATTTCCGGATCTTCCGTCTCGGCACCATCACACTGGACAAGGATATCGTCGCAGGCAGCGTGCGCCTCCAGTCGGCATCCCCCATGCCGAGACTCTGGATTCGCAGTGTGATCCTTTCGCGCCCAAAGACGTCGGCGCAGCCGGGTGGCGCGTGATTTTTTTCAGGGGCAGGATCTGGCTTCGGCGGCATCACGCGCCGGCAAAGAGCAGCCATCCCAGGAAAACAGCGGCGGACATGCCCACCACGTCCGCACACAAGCCTGCCGCAAGCGCGTGCCTGGTTCGGCGGATGCTCACGCTGCCAAAGTACACGGCAAGCACATAGAAGGTCGTCTCGGTGGAGCCGAAAAGGACGGCTGCGGTGTAGCGGAGGAAATCCGTGGACCCGGGATTGAGGATCACCTCATTGAGAAGTCCGGCGGAACCCGAACCGCTCAGGGGACGCATCACCGCCAGAGGGAACAGTTCCACAGGCATGCCAATCAGTCCAAGAACGGGACGTAACGCATACTCCAGCAGCATCAGGGCGCCTGATTCGCGGAACAGCGACAGCGCTGCCAGCATGATCACCAGAAATGGCATGATGCGGGTTGCTACACCAAATCCCTCCTTGGCACCTTCCACCATCTCCTCATATACCGGGACACCTCGAGCGAGGCCCCAGAGGATGACCACAAGCAGGATGCACGGAATGGCAATCACGGAAATGCTCCGCAGACCCTTCTTCCAGCCGGTCAGTTCCTCCTTCACAGGCCCGGCGGTGGCCCCCTGCGCTGTCTGCCCGGCTTTGAGTCCTTCCTTGCGAATCTCTGCGGCCTTTTTCTTTTCAGCAGCGGAGTCCAGCAGAGAACGCATGCCGGTTACGCGCAGGAGATCCTCACGCTTTTCCGGCA
This sequence comes from Verrucomicrobiota bacterium, assembly GCA_023429545.1. Taxonomy (GTDB): domain Bacteria; phylum Verrucomicrobiota; class Verrucomicrobiia; order Verrucomicrobiales; family Verrucomicrobiaceae; genus Roseimicrobium. The sequence goes on along the minus strand of JAEYUU010000722.1, from coordinate 1,474 downwards.
TGAACTGGAGCAATGCCCCAAGCCCAAAGGCTGCGGCAGCGATCCAGATGCATGCTACGCGTAAGGGCGTGAGGTGAAAGGGTTTGGAAACCGCGGGAGTGGTCTCCGTGGCATCCGAGGCGGACACATCGTCCGGCACCACCTTGAAGGCCGGAAGTCGTTGCAGAAACTTCGCGGCCAGTACGCCCGTAATGGTAGCCAGCAAGGATGCGATGATGGCGGGTGCAATGATGAGCTGGGGGTTTTTCACCCCGCCCGCGCTCAGGTAGTTGATGGAGGTCATTGGAATGAGCGCGAAGCCCGCCGTATTCAGCGCAAGAAACATGCACATGGCGTTGCTTGCGCTCTGTTTGTGGGGATTGAGCTCCTGAAGGTGCTGCATCGCCTTAAGCCCAAGGGGTGTTGAACTGTTTCCCAAACCGAGCATGTTCGAGGCGATGTTCATGGTGATGGCACCCATCGCAGGGTGCCTCGGAGGGACGTCGGGAAACACCAGGCGCAGCAAGGGGGACAAGACCCGAGCCACGACCTCCATGAGTCCGCACTTCTCCATCACCCTCAGAATTCCCAGCCACAGCATCATGATGCCCGCCAATGGCAACGCAATATCCAGAACCACGGACTTGCAGGTCTCAAAGACGCTCGAGACCATCACATCGAGCCTTCCAAACAATGATCCAGCAATGATTCCGGTGATGAGGAGGAAGGACCACACGTAATTCAACATGAGGCCGTGCTTTAACCCGATGCATGCAGATGGCAAGTGCAGCGTGCCCGGCACCGTGTAGATTGGCGGCGTCTTCAGCCGGGTGTGCGCCCTGACATTCTTCCTTCCCTGCCAACCGCCAGCGTCCTGCATTCGTAAACTCCAGAGCCTGTTTCTCACCCCGTCAGCACTCATCCATGTCCGCCCCCTCCCGTGAACTGCGCCATCCCATCAAGGTCGTGTGCCACCGCACTGGCCTCACGGCGCACGTCATCCGTGTCTGGGAGCGGCGCTACGGCTTGGTCTGCTGCAAGCGCACCGACTCCAACCGGCGCCTGTATTCCGATGAAGAGATCGAGCGCCTGCGCCTCCTGAAGCAACTCACTGATTTTGGTCATCGCATCAGCCAGATCGCCTGCCTCTGCCTGAACGAGCTGTATCAACTGCACAAGAAGGAAACTCCCGAGCGTGTCGATACACCCGTCCCGATGCAGGACCTCACTCACGCCACGCCCGACCAGTGCCAGGCGAGATGCATGGAGGCGGTGGAGAATCTCGACGCACTGACCCTGACACGCCTGCTCGACGAGGCCTGCCTGCGCTACGGCGCCCGCACCACGCTCCTGCGCATCGTCTCGCCTCTGGTGTACGAAGTGGGCGAGGCCTGGCGCAAGGGCGAGCTGCGTGTCTCCCACGAGCATCTGGCCACCAATGTCGTCCGCGATTTCATTGCCCTCGGCGCCCGATGCTACCCGCTCGCTGCGGATG